>JAYTMW010000327.1:0-3018 GCA_043728105.1 Saprospiraceae bacterium
ATATGAAGTGCTTAAATCCAATGGGTTTTAACCCATTGTGTCAATATTTTATCCGCAATGGGTTAAAACCCATTGGATTTCGCCCCTCTATATATAAAATAATTTTAATATCGAGAATTGCAGAGTGAATATCGAACAAAAAAAATGGAATAAATAATGTATAAGTAATTGAAAATCAACGAGTTGTGAAGTTTTCAACAAGCATTTATTTTTATTCAACTACTTAATTCTACCTTGGCACTTTACACTCACTGTCTTATGCTGCTCATAATAGGCGTGCTTGAGAGTTGTTTTTTCAGTATTTAAAATGCCAAAATGGAACTATTACACAACCCCAATTAAGTTGGTCGCATAATCTTGAGATAATGACTTCATAATATCAACGATTGATTATACCGAGGAGGTAACTTTTCTCTCTCCAAACCCTATCTTTGCAAAAAAGAACACACATCGTGCAAAAAACAGTCTTCGCTCTTACGCCCACGTTCACGCAACTGAATACGCCTTACCCCGCTACGGCGTACATCAAAGGCTTTTTGAATACAAAAAACATCTCGTGCTTCCATGCCGATTTGGGTATTGAGGTCATTTTGGCTCTGTTTTCTAAAGACGGGTTGACAGATTTATTCTCTTTTATAAAACAAAATATTTTATCTAAAAATACGCAAAATACTGTTGAGCGCAGCGAAATCCCGCACACTTGCGGGAAGGGGTCATCTCCAAACGCCCTACGCATCATTGCGCTACAAGATGATTATATCCATACCATAGATGCCGTAGTTTTGTTTCTACAAGGCAAAAATCCAACGCTTTCGCACCTCATTTGTCAAGATAATTTTTTGCCCGAAGCGTCTCGTTTTGCGCAATTAGAAGAAGATTTGGATTGGGCTTTTGGCTCAATGGGCAATCAAGATAAAGCCAAGCATTTAGCCACTTTATACCTCGAAGATTTGTCGGATTTGATTATGGAATGTGTGGATCCGCACTTCGGTTTTAGTCGTTATGCAGAGCGTTTGGGGCGTTCTGCCAACAGTTTCGATGAATTATACGGTGTTTTACAAGAAGAATATACTTACGTTGATAAATTACTGATTCAGATTTTGAGCGAGCGCATGGCTTCGGTTTCGCCAAAATTAGTGGCCATTTCAGTGCCTTTTCCCGGCAATCTTTACAGTGCTTTTCGGTGCGGGCAATGGATTAAAAAAAATTATCCTGAAGTAAAAATAGCAATGGGCGGTGGCTTTCCGAACACGGAATTGCGCTCACTCACGGACGCTCGGGTGTTCGAGTTTTTCGACTTCATAACGCTCGATAGCGGCGAAGCGCCACTCGAAAATTTGATCGAACACATCGAAGGCAAACGACCGATTGAGCTACTGAAAAGAACTTTTTGTTTGATAAACAACAAGGTAGAATACATCAATAACAGTTTCACAAAAGATTACGCACAAGCCGATGTTGGCACGCCCGATTACAGCGATTTGTGGTTGGATAAATACATCTCGGTCATCGAAATTGTGAATCCCATGCACCGTATGTGGAGCGACGGGCGTTGGAACAAGCTCACAATGGCGCACGGTTGCTATTGGGGCAAATGCACGTTTTGCGATATTTCGTTGGATTATATCAAAAACTACGAACCCGTGGCTGCCAATTTGCTCTGCGACCGCATGGAGCAATTGATGCAGCAAACAGGTCAAAATGGTTTTCATTTTGTGGATGAAGCCGCCCCACCTGCCTTGATGCGAGCCTTATCTTTGGAGATTTTGCGCCGCAAATTGACGGTGAGTTGGTGGACCAATATTCGTTTTGAAAAGAGTTTTAGTCGAGACCTTTGCTTGCTGTTGAAAGCGGCAGGTTGCATCGCCGTTTCGGGTGGTTTGGAAGTGGCCTCCGACCGACTTTTGGAACTCATTCAGAAAGGCGTGACGGTGGCACAAGTGGCGCAAGTGACCCGCAATTTTACGGAAGCGGGTGTGATGGTTCATGCCTATTTGATGTACGGTTTTCCGACCCAAACGACCCAAGAAACCATAGATTCGCTTGAAATGGTGCGTCAAATGTTTGAAATCGGCATTTTACAATCGGGTTTTTGGCATCAATTTGCGATGACGGCGCACAGTCCCGTGGGGCTGCATCCCGAACAATTTAGTGTCAAAAAAGAGACAAACGCAATCGGTACTTTTGCCAATAACGACATCGTGCATATTGACCCGAAAGGCGCAGACCACGATGCTTTTAGCTATGGTTTGAAGAAATCTTTACTCAATTATATGCACGGCATTGGCTTCGATATGCCGCTGAATGAGTGGTTCGATTTTAAAGTGCCACGGACAAAAGTGGATAAAAAATACGTTGAAAATGCCTTGTTAGACCAACCCGATTTTACAACGAAACCTTCCGCCAAAATTGTTTGGCTTGGAAAGGGCCCCTCAGTATTTTACACTCAAAAAACGAAAAAAGGGCAAACTTGGGATATTGCAGTGTTAACTTTTTACGACAAAAAAGAAACATTTGAAGTTAAAGTGAATAAGGTGCAAGGCGATTGGTTGGTATCTATTTTAGATAAAATTTCTACTAAAAATACCAAAATTTATACGTTTCAAGAAGTAAAAGACGATTATGAAGCGGCTGATTTGGACGATTTTGAACTGTTTTGGTATCATAAATCGGTGGATGTTTTGCGGAATTTTGGGTTGTTGAATTTGTGAGAAATTAGCCGCTGATGACGCTGATTTTACAGATTTTACGCTGATTTTTCTATGCAAAATATGCAAAATAAAATCAGTTTTAAATTAGCTAAATCATCGGCTAAAAAAAATTATAATTGTTTTCTAATACCAATAATTATAAAAATAAACACACTATAAAAAATAAAAAAAGGCACTATAAATTCAACTAAATTGAGCGATAACAGGACGGCAATTATCAACAATTGAAAGCCCAAACCGTAAATGGAAACCAACGTCATAAACCAATTTGGAAATCTTTTTGATTTATACGCATCACTATCTAAAA
>JAYTMW010000328.1:0-9580 GCA_043728105.1 Saprospiraceae bacterium
GTTTGGAAGGGCATTTACTCAATTAAAAATACGTTCAAATAAACAAAAAATTAACGACAATAAAAGTTGTTTTCGTTGTAATGATTGATTTTTTATACAAAAACCCATTTCTGTAATATTTGTCTATTATTAACATTTTGCTTTCATTTATATTTTATAATCCATTGATAATGAAGTGATTACCGTATAAATTCCTTTTTTAGCTTAACAAAAAAGGAATAATTTAACTTTATATTAATATTTTATTTATTTAAAATTAACAAATATTTTACTTTCATTAACGGTAAAATACTGAGGGGGTAGCACCTTTGCAGGGTTCAAGATTTTAATTTGTTTTTACACGGATTAAAGGATTAAAAAGGGATTAAAGAGATTTTTTTTAATCCTTTTTAATCCTTTAATCCGTGTAAAAAAACAAAGATTTTATAACCAAATTTAAAATGAATCCTAATGAAAAAAGTTTTTGTTATTGCCTGTTTTTTACTTTCTATTTCACTTTTTGCTCAAAATCAAGAGCCTAAACTCTTAGGCATTGTCTCCGAAGATGCCTTGCGAAAAGAGCCTTACGCTTCATGGTTTTTGAAAAATTATGACGATTATCAACCCAATCAAGACATTATTGTACAACTCAAAAACTACCCCCCTGAAGGCAGGCTCAGTATTTACAAGGTCAAAATCTTCTTTGGCACTTGGTGCGGTGATACTAAACGAGAAATGCCTCGATTCCTCAAAGTTTTGGATCAAATTGGCTTTCCAAAAGAGCATATCACGTTTATTGCCTTGGACAATGACGATAAAAACTACAAGCAAAGCCCCAATCACGAGGAAAAGGACATGAGTATTTACCGAGTACCTACTTTTATTTTTTATGAAAAAGACAAAGAAATCGCTCGCATCAATGAGTTGCCCGTCCAATCAACCGAGCGTGATGCGCTTCAAATTTTTAAAAAACAACTTTATATACCCAACTATACGACACATATTTTGGTCGATAATTGGTACAAGCAAGGCTTGCTTTCTGACATAAATTTGAGTGCGGCGGGTTTGGCTCGGCAAACTAAAAATACGGTTGTTTCAGAGGGTGAATTGAATGCTTGTGGTTATGTTTTTATGGCTCGAAATGAACTACAGGAAGCTCTAAATCTTTTCAGAGTCAACGCCAATCTTTTTCCGAAATCTGCAAATTGCTTCGATAGTTTGGGAGAGATTTATTTGAAAATGGGCCATAAACCTAAAGCAATTGCAGCGTATGAACAAGCCCTACTCTTAGACCCAACCCATAAAAAATTGGCTGAAAAGGTTGAAAAATTGAAGAAAGAAAGTACGAATTAGGCCCCTCAGTATTTTTATGTTTTACGAGAAAAAAACGATAAAAGGAGCATTTTTTCTTCCTCTTTTTACGCAATGAGCGCACAAAGAAAAAGCCTTTCTCCGAACAGAGAAAGGCTTTTCTTTATGGATAAAGCATTGATTATCAACGCTTTAATCTCTACTTGCCACTTTAGATAACAAGCGCAACAACTCAAGATATAACCAAACGAGTGTTACAATTAAGCCCATTGCGGAGTACCATTCCATATATTTGGGTGCGCCATATTTTGCTCCTTTCACAATATTGTCAAAGTCAACCAACAATGTAAGCGTTGCAACAATAACGACGACTACGCTGATGCCTATACTCATAGGGCTACCACCGTGCAAAAAAGGCATATTCACACCAAAAAGCGACAGAACAAAATTGATAAGATAGAGGAAAAATATGCCTCCAATTGCCATCGCTATGCCTGATCTAAACTTATCAGTCACTTCAATCACTTTTGATTTGTAAATGAAAAGCATTGAAGCCAAAATGCCCAACGTACTGATAACGGCGTGGAACACTATCCCGTCAAATTTTGAAGCGTACATTAATGAAATTGTTCCCAAAAACAGACCTTCAAAAAGCGCATAAGCGGGCGCTAAAAAAGTAGATTTCTCGGGTTTGAAAGAAGCCCAAATAACGGCTACTAATCCTCCAATTAGACCAACGTAAAGGAAAATCATGCTTGGCATCAAGTAACTTACCGTTGATGTCAAAAGTAACAAGCCCATTAAAGTCAGTGTTTTATTTACGGCACCTGATACCGTCATTTTTTCTTCACGAGCAAAAGATGCATCCAAAATACCTTTAAATTTTTCTTCTTGCATCATTGGGTTTGACCCACCAAATAAAGCCATATCTCATTTTTTTTAATTGTGATCGAAAATTTTTATTTTAAATTTATGTCAAATATAACTAACATTCTAAAAACAACAATACTATGCCAAAAGTTTCTTTAGGAAATCTTCAACTATACAACATTGAATTTATCTATGTCACATATTTAAAATAATTTGAAAATTTTACATTGAAATTACTTTTAAATTAAAAGTAAAACATATCTTTGCAAAATAAATTTGAATTATTAGCTATCAAACCCCCATTTTTTACACCTAATTTATTACACAACAGCAAAAATAAATCCATGACTAATTATCATTTACAGACTCAACAAAAAGCACAAACAAATCATTTTAATCACAAAGAAAACGAAACGAAAGAAGCCACATTTTTGGCAACTATCGTTTTTATTAGTTTAATAATTTTTATTTTTCAGTCGTAACCATTTAATGATTTGATTTAATTTAAAAATCCACCTTAAACTAAGGTGGATTTTTTTTATACATAAATCGTTGATTATCAGTTATTTCTAAGCTATTTTCAAAAGTAATTTACCGATTTTGTCTCCTTCAAAAAGCATCAAAAGGGTTTTATGAAAATCATCTATTGTGCCTTCCACGATGTGTTCGGTTGATTTCAGTTTGCCTTCTTGCATCCATTGCGCCATGTCTTTAATACCTTCTTTATAGCGTGAAGCGTAGTCAAAAACAACAAATCCTTCCATTTTAGCCCGATTGACTAAGAGCGATAAATAGTTTTTAGGCCCAGTTACAGCTTCCGTGTTATTGTATTGAGAAATAGCTCCGCAAATCACAACACGGGCTTTAAAGCGCAACATCGAGAGGCAAATATCCAACATTTCACCACCCACATTGTCAAAATAAACGTCAATGCCGTCTGGACAAGCCTTCCTCAACGACGTGCGCAACGTACCTTGACGGTAATCAATGGCATCATCATAGCCCAATTCATTGATCATATAATCCACTTTATCTGAGCCACCCGCAATGCCGATGACCTTGCAACCTTTGATTTTTGCAATCTGTCCAACAATAGCACCCACAGCTCCTGCGCCGCCTGAAACCACCACAACGTCACCTTCTTTGGGTGCGCCTACGTCCAAAAAACCGAAGTATGAAGTCATGCCCGTCATGCCCAAAACACTCATCCATTTACTGAGGGGGGCAATTTTTGTGTCAGCTTTCATTAAGCCTTTGCCGCCTTCCACAATGAAATATTCTTGAACCCCTGCACCGCCCGTGACAAAATCGCCGACCGTATATTTTTCATTTTGAGATTCAACGACTACGCCCGCCGTGCCTGCTCGCATAACCTCGCCTATCTCAACGGGGCGGATATAGGATTTGGCAGCATTCATCCATCCACGCATCGCAGGATCGAGTGATATGTATTGTGTCTTCACCAAAACGTCTCCAATACTGAGGGGCCCTATTTCTTCGGTTGTCATTTGCCAATCGGTTTGTTGAGGTAAACCAACGGGTCTTGCAGCGAGTCTGATTTGTCTGTTTTGCATTGCTTATGAATTTATAGAATATTTAATTAAGATAAATTTATTATGTGTAAAATATTGATTGTAAGGCTTTTACGAGTTTTTTACTTAGCCACGAATTATTGCAAGTCATGTGTTTACTCACTGTTTTGTGCTGCGCACAAAAGGCGTGCATGAGGGGTGTTTCTTTCGGATTGAGCTAATTTTTGAATAGAAAAATTTTCAATTTTTCTATTCAAAAATTAGCTCAATCCATTTAGTCTTTTTTTAGCACGCCTTTTAGCGAAGCTAAAACAGTGAGTAAACACATTAAATGAGAATTGAAAACTACTCAAATTTATTGCTTTCCATTGGCAATTCTCCAGTTGGGTTTTTAATAATCCATTTGCTTAATTTATCGTTTGTTTCAAAATTAAAACCGTGAATAACTTCTTTTCCACGGGTTATGGTACAGTAGCGAGTGGAGCGAATGACGTTGGCTGTTTCGTCCCAAATGAGTTCGCTCGTTTCAAGTTTGCCGTCTCTTGCGCTTGTCCAAATGACACTGTCCCGCACAATTACCTTATGCTTTTGTTCGTCTCGAATGGCATATTTGCCCGTCAAAACACCTTGTTCTACTTGTTTTTCATCATAAAAATAGGTTTTCACGCCCTCCGTAAACTCTTGACGAGGGCTGCCTCTGTCGGTATAATAAAGCATTTTCGGCCCCAAAACCCTTACTTTTATGTGCGCTGAATCGCTGTAAATTATTTCTACATCGCCCCCTTTTTCAATAGACAGTTGATCACGTGTAATAACGGGTGTCGTATCAGCGACTTCATTTTTGCAAGAACTTGTAATTATTAAAATATTAAATAAAAATATTATTCCAAAACAGTTAATACTGAGGGGATAAGGTTTTAATTTTGCAAAAAAACACGTATTATTGGACATTGAAATCAGATTTATAATTTTTTTGACAAAGGTAAAAAGATAAAACAGTCTTGTAATTATTTTATAAAAAAATGGTTTAAAATAAGTTGCATAGCTAAACGTCTATAAATAGAGAATGTCTTGTTAAAGTGCTAAATATTTTTTTTGGATTCAATTTTTTCTATTCCTGTTAAACTTTCGTTAAAATGAAATTGAGCCTTAAACAAGAACAATCTTTAAACGTTATTTTTGCGTAACTTTGAATGAATAGAAATAGTTAACGCAGAAAAAATATTTATTAACGTTAAAATTAATCAACATTATGAAAAATATATTATCCCTCATTGGGGCTGGTTTGATTGGAGGCTTGATGGTGGTGGGCGCTACGAAATTGACTAATAGAAATGTGAATGTAGCACCCAATGGTAATTTTACGCATTTGGTAAATGATAGAGTTGCAATGCCTGGTTCGATTGATTTATCAACGGCAGCGGCGGCAGCTTCACCAACGGTCGTATATATAGAGGCCGCTGAGTCAAAAGAAAATGCGCAACGCCGTGCGCAAGAAGAATATTCAAATGACCCTTTTGCGCAGTTTTTTGGTGGCGGTTTTTCGTTCCGTCAACCTCAGAAAAAAGGTACTGGTTCGGGTGTCATTATTTCGGGCGATGGTTACATCGTAACGAATAATCACGTGGTGGATTTTGCTGATAATGTTAATGTGACCCTCAGCGACAACCGTAAGTTCACTGCAAGCGTAGTTGGAACTGACCCAAATGCTGATATTGCGGTTTTGAAAATTAATACAACGGGTCTTCCAGCCATTCAAAAAGGCAATTCGGAAAATTTGAAAATTGGTGAGTGGGTTTTAGCAATCGGTTTTCCTTACGACATCGGCACTACCGTAACGGCGGGCATCGTAAGCGCAACGCATAAAAGTTTGAAAGAAACGCAACGGGCGATGGAAGATTTTATTCAAACCGACGCAGTTGTGAATCCTGGTAATTCAGGTGGGGCTTTAGTGGATGCAAATGGTAGGTTAATAGGTATCAACACCGCCATTCAGACTCGTACGGGCAGTTACGAAGGTTATTCTTTCGCTATTCCGATGAACAAAGTGAATACTGTTGTGGAAGATATTATTAAAAATGGTAGTAAGAAAAAGATTTTACCGAAGCAACAATTGCAAGCCCAAAATGGCAAACGCCCACGTCTCGGAATCTCAATGGTTGCCGATCAATATTTCAATGAAGTGGCGAAAGAGAAAGAATTGGATGTCAACCAAGGCGTTATTGTTGACCAAGTGGAAGATGGCAGTGCCGCACAATATGCAGGAATTTTACCAAATGACGTAATTGTTAAAATAAATAGCAACGCTGTTCGTTCTACTATAGATGTAAGGCAATTGGTTTCAGACGCCAAAACAGGTGAAACTTTGAAAGTGACTGTTTTTAGAAATGGTAAGACTAAAGAAATAAATATCACTCTAAAAAGTTAGCTTTACAAAATTTTGACAATGATTTTTTACTTTGAATGAACTAAAAGAGCAATACTTGTGTTTTACATAATATAAAGAGACTTGTTTAAAGTTGGTTTTTCGTTTTGTTTTGATGCGTCTGACCTTTATGGTTGGACGCTTTTTTTTCTTTTCTAAAACAACGTATTATCAACTTTAATGAATTTATAAATAAAAGGTAGTGAGGTGTCAAATCTTGCTACCTTTTTCTTTTTTTTGTCATCAAAAGAGACCCCTCAGTATTTTCGCTTATTTTGTGCATTTAATTCTTAATTTTTAATTGAACCAATGCAACTCTACGAACAAATACAAGAAGCCGTCGCTCACATACGCACGCTCACGGATTTTGAACCACGACACGGCATCATACTCGGCACGGGCTTAGGTAACTTAACCGATGATTTACTCATTGCTTATGAGATTGATTATAAAGACATTCCGCATTTTCCTATCTCCACCGTTCAAAGCCACAAAGGGAAATTGGTGTTTGGTTACTTGGAAGGCAAGCCCGTGGTGGTGATGGCAGGGCGTTTTCATTACTACGAAGGTTACTCGATGCAGCAAGTGACGTTCCCCGTGCGAGTGCTAAAATTTTTAGGTATTGAAACACTCATTATCACAAATGTAGCGGGCAGCACCAATGCCGCTATTGAAGCGGGCGACCTTGTTTTTGTGCGTGATCACATCAACCTGCAACCCGAAAATCCCTTGCGTGGCGAAAACGATGAACGGCTCGGTGTGCGGTTTCCAGATATGCTTAAAACTTACGATAAAGCATTGATTGATAAGGCTTTAGGTATTTCAAAAGAAAATAATATTCGTGCGCATACGGGAGTCTATGTTGCGCTGCAAGGGCCTAATTTAGAGACACCAGCGGAATATAATTTTATCAATAGAATTGGTGGTGATTTGATCGGTATGTCAACCGTGCCAGAGGTTTTGGTGGCCCGTCATTCCGGTTTAAAAACGATGGTTATTTCTGTCGTTTCTAATAAATGTTTTCCGATTGAAGACATTAAAGAAACAACTTTAGAGAGCGTTATTGCGGTGGCACATCAAGCTGAATTGAAAATGCGGTTGGTGATTCAGGAATTGATGAAGGAGGATTGATGGGGACGGGCATAGGAGCAGGCTGTTTTTACACACCTTGTGAATATTAAATTAATAATGAGAGGCTGTTGTGCTACTAAAACGTTAAATCAACAGCCTCTTTCTAAAGCTAAAACTATACAAAATGACAATAAAAAGCAAATTATTTATATTATTTTTGTATATACCTTTTTTGATAAACAGTCAAAACATGACGTTTAATTACTCATTCAACGGTTACGAAAGGAATAATGCAATAACTGCCGTCAACATGAAAGACGGGAATCTTGCTTTGGTTGTACAGGGAATTAATAAAGGTAGATATGCGAATGCGACATTAATTAAATTAAATCGCTACGGGAAATTTATTGACAGTGTCATAATTTCAAAAGATACCAATATAATCCTTATCAATAAATTAATAAAAACGCCGATGGGTTATGCTGCAATAGGTCAAATACTGAAACGACCCGGAGTTTCTTTCTACGTTGCTTTTTTTGATGAAAATCTAAAATTAATCAAAGAAAGCGAAAAAGAAGTCGTCGATGGGCTTCAAGAATTAACCGCTGATTTTGATAGAGATTCCAATATTATTGTCGGTGGAGGGATTAATGAAAAAGCCAGTGGTGATTATACGCCACGCTTATTTGGCGCAAAAATCGACCGAAACGGAGATATTACGATGGTTAAGCATCAATTTCCTGTACTTACCAATAGCCGATCTCCTTATATCGGTTGGTTTGATTATATGCAAGTGAAAAAGGATAGTTCACAATATGTATATTTTGATGGCGGTAGGATCATAGTTGTAGATTCTAATTTCAATTTAGTTAGCGAAAGGCGAATGCCTCAAACGTTTGATTGTCCATGTACTACTTCCGACATCATCAATTCGCTTTCTTATTTAACGTATCCAACGGCTTTTCGAGTCAACGATTCAATCTATTACGTGGCGGGAAAAGGTAATTTGCAAAATGTAAAGACTTTGTATATCCTTAAAATGCACCTGCACAAAGGTAAAATAGCTTTAAAAACCTTTAGAACACCTGCCATTGACCAAGGAATTGCCTTACATCACAGTATTGACACCACTCAAAATGGTTTTATTTATCTTGGTGGTGTTTACAACTCTTTTTTTCCGCAAGCTATACCTACGTATAATACCGATACAAGTCAATTTATTCTCCGTAAATTAGACCGTGACTTTAATGTATTGTGGACGAAACGATACGGTAAAAATCAGTTCTACTTTATGAGTGGTGTTTTGGCAACCGATGACGGCGGTTGCATGATGTACGGCGAGCGTTATAATTTTAATTCTGAGGGTCTTGTTGAAGGCTATGTTTTGAAAGTAGATGGTAATGGTGTGACCTCCAATGAAACAATCATACCCCTCAGTATTTCAACCATTTCAGCGTCACCCAATCCAAGCAATGGCATCATTCAAGTCAATATTGAAAATATTACAAAAGAGTTAGACTACCGTTTTTTCGATATGAGTGGAAGAATGATAAAATCTTTAAAATCCGATGCCTCTAATCCTAATTTTGATTTAAGTTTTTTGGCATCAGGTACTTACATTTTTACCGTTTCGGATGGCTCTAATTTGTTAGGTAAAGGCAAGATTCTTATTCAAAAATAAGTCTTCAAACGGATTTGAAAATAGAACACTCTAAAACAAATTTCTGAACACTCACAAAAAAAGTCCAACAGAGTAGAATCTTGTTGGACTTTTTTATGCCATGCTCAAGAAAACACTAATAATTAACGACGATACACAACATCATTCACAATCGCAATTTTATCTTGGTCACGACTTACCGTTAAACGTTTGATATTGGTCACACCGAATTTACTCAAATCTGCAATTTCTGTCCATTGCTTCACGGGGTTTCCGAGTTTGTAGCTGTATAATTTGCTACCGTTGCCCATGATGAACGTGCCATCCGACAAAAAGGTAAAATCTTCACTGCCTGGCAGCGTTTCGATGATAATGTCGGTGTTGTAAGAGTTGGCATCCATTGATTTGATGTACCACGTTTGCGGCGTTGCTTTTTGCACAAAAGCCAACTTACCATCACTCATTCGAGCCAGTGAGCGACCAATGCCCGACTGCAACTGAATGGACGATTGATCTTCCACATTCACCAATTTTAAGTAATTTCCAGCACCTGCCACTATGAAAAGAGCTAATTTCTTATCGGAAAGCCAACAATGATAGCCAATATCTTGATGCAATGGTAAAATATCACGTCCACTATTGGATCTATCCATCGGATATGTCCAAAGGCGTTGTGTCCCCGCACGGGTAGCGTCCACACGTATGCACGACACGTTTTTGCGGTCGGGCATG
>JAYTMW010000329.1:0-5739 GCA_043728105.1 Saprospiraceae bacterium
GGTCATCACATCCCGTGATTTTGTCAACGAGCCACTTGCCGAATCCCCCTCAGTAATGAAGACGGTTGTGAACGGAATTTTGTCTATATCACCTTTTTCATTCAAGTGTAAACGACAGTCTCTCAGCTTTTTATTGTGAATATTGGCTTTTTTGGCTCGGTCATTTGCCAACTTTTTGATGCCCGCAATTTCCTTGCGTTCACGCTCGTTTTGTTCGATGCGCTTGCGCAAAGCCTCGGCTACTTCTTTGTTTTTATGTAAAAAATTATCTAACGTTTTTTGAATGAAATCACCGACAAATTTCCGAATACTCATGCCCTCAGGTGCAATGGCTTGTGAACCCAATTTGGTTTTCGTTTGAGATTCAAAAACAGGCTCTTCAATACGCACCGAAACCGCCGCAATGATGGACGTGCGAATGTCAGTTGATTCATATTTTTTATTGTAAAAACCTCTAATCGTATCAACTATTGCTTCACGGAAGGCTTGCAAATGCGTACCGCCTTGCGTCGTGTTTTGTCCGTTGACGAAAGAATGATAATGCTCGCCGTAGTGCTTGCCGTGGGTCATGGCGATTTCAATATCCTCTTCTTTTATGTGAATTATAGGATATTCGATGCTTTCTTCACCTATTTTACGCTCCAAAAGGTCACGCAAACCATTTTTTGACACCAATGACTTGCCGTTATAAACCATTTTCAAACCTGCATTTAAGTAAGCATAGTTCCACAATTGGCTTTCAACAAACTCTTGGCGGTATCGGTATCCTTTAAAAACCGTGGTGTCGGGTCGAAAGGTAAAAATGGTACCATTAGACTCTTTGGTTTGGGTCAGTTTGTGGTCTTTCGTAATTTTACCCATGCTGAACTCTGCGGCTTTCATCTCGCCCTCCCGCATGGAAGCGACTTTGAAATATTCAGAAAGCGCATTCACCGCCTTCGTTCCCACACCATTCAGACCCACTGATTTCTTGAAAGCCTTCGAATCGTACTTGCCGCCCGTGTTGATTTTGCTCACCACGTCCACCACTTTGCCCAACGGAATGCCTCGCCCATAGTCTCGCACGGTCACAACTCCTTCTTCAATCGAAATATCAATATGCTTGCCGTGACCCATTACGTATTCGTCAATGGAATTATCAATTACTTCTTTCAAAAGGACGTAAATACCATCGTCGGGTGTTGCGCCGTCGCCTAATTTACCGATGTACATGCCCGGGCGCAAGCGGATATGCTCTTGCCATTCGAGGGTTTTGATATTGTCCTCGTCATATTTTATTTGACTATAATCTTCTGCCATGATTTTTAAATTAAAAATTTGAAATTAATCACACGTCACTTTATCTACCCCCTCAGTATTTTTACTAAATATCTAATACTTATTTTCCCACCTTCGTTTTCCCCTCTTCCGTCATCGCAAAGCTACGGGTCATTGTTTTTATAAACGCCACTTTACGAAAACGCAATGCCGACCAATCTTCATCAATAGCCACCATGCGGACGGGTTCAAAACCTTGCTCACCGACCACTGCCCAACCATTGTCTCTATTAAATTCACAAGTATAACGCTTTGATGTGCCTTTGGGATACGCATACCACAACATGCCATCACCCCTCAGTATTTTTGATGCTTCGAGTGCCACCGCATCCACTTCCGATTGCTTTGTGCAAAACGCTAAGATAAAATCTGTTTCGGTAACGCCCGCCCAATCTCGTGCAAATGTAGTTAATCCTTCCATTGCTGCAATATTGGTTTCAAAACTTTGTGGTGCATTGATGACCACAATATTTTTATGGTCTTTAAAATTCATTTTTTTGAAAACAGCATCCATGAATCAGAATTAATAGAATGTTTTTAGAATAAATAGAATTTTACCCCCCTCAGTATTTTGCGCAAAATTAAGGCAATTTAAAATGAGGGTTGTAGATGATGCCAAAAATATTGCCCCACGGGTCTTTGAGCGTGGCTACCATCATTTCTCCGCCGACATTATTGGGTGCTTCGTTTGTGGTTGCACCCAAATCTAAGAGCCGTTGATAGCTGGCGTGTATGTCTTCGACACCCCAATAAATGTGGATATTGTCGGAAGGAGGCCCCTTCCCGAAATTATCGGGATTTCCTTCGTCAACACTATTTTCACCTTCAAAGGGGATTAAACCCAATTCGTAGCCTGACACCTCGTAGCCTACGTAGAAGGGTTCATCAAAATAAGGCGGCATATCTAAGATTTTGCTGTACCATGTTTTGGCAGCTTCTAAATCTGATACACGATATATGGCGGTTCTTAATCCTAAAAAATGTTTATTCATAATAGGTTTATTGTAGCGGCGAATTTATTCGTCGATGTGTAAATTAGAACCCCCTCAGTATTATGCTGAAAATTGGCTCATCTCAAATGTCAAATAGGATGCTTTTGGTTAATTTTTCTGAAATTTCCTGCCAAATTTCTTGCTTATTTTCTTCATCATAATCAACCATAAATTTTCCTTCCGCACTATGCTCAATGACGATTTTGCTGTTTTCTAAGAATATTGAACCTTTTCCTTGAAGAGTGAATTCTCCTGCATCCGGAATTGAGAGCTTTTCGATGAGAAAATGCTCAAATTCTTCATGAATTTCATGCCCAGCTTCTACCTCAATACCATCAATATATGGATAAATAAAGGCTTCATCACCGCCGCAATCCCACTTAACTGTTATTATTTTGTCTGTATTGAGATTACTCAACAACCAACTCTTGACTTCCTGATTCTCCATTTTTTAATATTTTTAATGAATTAATTTCATTTTTGTCGGGCGAATATTGCCATTTTTCATTCAATTTTACTGACTTTAAATAAGATTTTATGTCTGTTACGTCTCCTAATTGTTCAGAAAATTTTAATGCTAATTCAGTTCCTAAGAATTTTTCCACTAAAGATAATCCGAAATTACTCCATGTAATGAATAACGATGCTTTTAATCCTGACCTTAAAAAAGGTCGCATAACAAACGCTTCTAATTCTGGATTATCTATTTCGGAAGTTTTTATGTTGTTCAATAATTCTTTATCATAAGTACTGAACCAATCGTTTAAAGTCGGAACAGCTCCCCCTAAATCTTCTTTACAATGCTCAGCCGCAATGTCTCTAACCAGTATCGTTTTATTATCTGAGTTTATTAAAAAATCGCCGAATAGTTCAACGGAAAGTTCGATTCCATAAGTATTATGCAGCAACAATCTATGCTTTACATGAAAGACAAATAGTTTGCTACTATCCAAAAATTTATGAATTTCGACATAATCCTTAGCATTGCCTCCAAATTTTTTTTCAGAAAGCAAACTGTGTTTCCAATAATTCATAGCTGCAAATTTTTAATTGTTTTTTTTTACAAAAGTAGTATTTTGTTTTAAAAATAAAAAATTTAAAACAAATAAATTTATAAAACGCAAAAACACTAAGGGGTAACTACCTTTCAATTATCTATATTTTATCTACAAATTACCGATAAAATTTTCACCAAAAAATAAAAAAAGGTCTAAAAAAGCATCATATTTAAAATTTTCAAAAACTATAATGCTTTGAAAATAAATATGTTATACTTTTTTAGACCTAATTTTAGAAAACGACAATTTATAACATTGTTCTATTTTTCATTCAAAGCAATATCCAAAACCTCTGTCATTCTATCCACATAACGGAACGACAAGCCTGTGATATAAGCCGCATTTATCTCCTCAATATCTTTCTGATTTTCACGACACAAAATGATTTCTTTACACCCCGCACGCTTCGCCGCCAAGATTTTTTCCTTGATACCACCCACGGGCAACACCTTGCCACGGAGGGTGATTTCGCCCGTCATTGCCACATACGACTTGATTGGTTTCTTTTTGAAAGCGGAAGCCAAAGCCGTCATCATGGTAATGCCCGCCGAGGGGCCATCTTTCGGAATACCGCCTTCGGGGACGTGAATATGAATGTCATTTTCCTCAAATACTGAGGGGGTGATGCCCAAACTTTCGGCGTGAGATTTCAAAAAACTCAAAGCCGTTGAAGCGGATTCTTTCATCACAGCACCCAAATTACCCGTCAGAGTCAAACCGCCTTTGCCTTTTGAAAGCGAGGTTTCGATGAAAAGAATATCGCCACCCACCGATGTCCAAGCCAAGCCAACTGCCACGCCCGGAATTTGCTCTTTTTCGTAAGGGTCACGGCTAAAACGAGCTGGGCCTAACATGCCTTTCAAATCTTCCACCTTAATAGTAGGCGCATATTTTTCTTCCATTGCTACCTTCTTCGCCACATTCCGCATCGCTCCCGCAATCTGACGGTCGAGCGAGCGCACACCTGACTCACGGGTGTAATCCGAAATGATGGCCGAGATGACGGTGTCTGACAATTTGATGTCTTTGACTTTCAAACCATGCTCGATGCGTTGTTCGGGTATCAAATGTTGCTTCGCAATTTCGATTTTTTCTTCCACCGAATAACCCGCCAAACGGATAATTTCCATACGGTCGAGCAAGGCTGGTTGTATGGATTCAAGTGAATTGGCGGTTGCAATGAACAGCACTTTACTCAAATCGTACTCCAATTCAAGGTAATTATCATAAAAAGTAGTGTTTTGTTCAGGGTCCAACACCTCCAAAAGGGCAGATGATGGGTCGCCTCTAAAACTTTGACCTACCTTATCTATTTCATCCAAAATAAAAACAGGATTAGACGATTGCGCTTTTTTCATGCTCTGCACAATGCGCCCTGGCATGGCTCCGATGTACGTTTTGCGGTGTCCTCGTATCTCCGATTCGTCATGTAAACCGCCCAACGACATGCGGATAAATTTGCGCTCCAAAGCATTGGCAATGGATTTTCCCAACGATGTTTTACCGACACCAGGAGGGCCCACGAGCAACAAAATGGGTGCTTTCATGTCGCCTTTTAGCTTCAAAACTGCCAAATGTTCCATGATGCGTTCCTTGACATCATCCAAGCCGTAGTGGTCGTGGTCTAAGACTTTTTTAACTTTTTTCAAGTCAAAATTGTCTTCGGTGAAGTCTTCCCACGGCAATTCGAGCAAGGTTTCTAAGTAATTGAACAGAATCGAATATTCAGCCGCTTGCGGGGGCATCCGCTTCACTTTTTGCCACTCTTTGGCAAATTGATCCGCTACGGGTTTCGACCATTTTTTATTTTTGGCTCGTTCTGCCAACGCCACCAATTCCTCCTCTTGCGGGTTGCCGCCCAACTCCTCTTGAATGGTTCGGAGTTGTTGATTGAGGAAATAATCTCGCTGTTGCTTGTCCATTTCTGAACGCACTTTTAGTTCAATATCGCTCTTCAATTGCAGAATCTGCAACTCGCCATCCATGTGCATCAACACCGATTCAGCCTTTGCCGCCAAGCTGTCCATTTCCAAAATGCCTTGTTTTGCGGTAGGCTTTATGTTCATGTTGGAGGCAATAAAATTGATGAGAAAAACCTCATTGTTGATATTTTTCAACATCACTTGCGCCTCATTTGGGATATTTGGCGAGAGGTCAACAATCTCACGAGCCTTATCACGCAAGGTCGAAATCATGGCATCGAACTCCATTTTATTGTCAGGTTCGATGTATTCGAGCGTGCGCACATCACCTTGCAAAAGGGGTTCTTCGGACACCATTTCGACCAATTCCATGCGTTTACGCCCTTGCAAAATAACGGTTGTTGAGCCGTCAGGCATTTTCAAAAGGCGTAAAATGCGGGCAATTGTGCC
>JAYTMW010000330.1:0-5429 GCA_043728105.1 Saprospiraceae bacterium
AGCCGCCACATCTATCATGTTTACACACAAAATAGTCGGAATATTGAGGTCTTTTATCTGAGTAAAAAGAAGGAGATGTCTTTCAAGATTTGTCAAATCCGCTACGTATATAATGGCATCGGGAAAATGCGGGTCATTGCGATTGGCTAAAATATTGAGCACCACACGTTCATCTTGTGAGTTCGGATAAAGACTGTATGTACCAGGCAAATCTATAATTGTAACGTCTTCATTTTGAAGGGAAACTGAGCCTACTTTTTTTTCAACCGTCACGCCCGGGAAATTGCCCACTTTTTGACGCAAGCCCGTCAACTGATTAAAAACAGAAGATTTTCCAGCATTGGGATTGCCAACAAGGGCAAATGTGAAGGTTTTATTTTGGCTCATAAATGTAGCGGCGGATTCATCCGCCGAGGTGAATTGTATCGGCGGGCTTATCCGTCGAAGTAATATAATTCGTTGATAATCAATACGTTATGTTCATTCGGCGGTTGAAACCACCGCTACATTCGGCGAATAAATTCGCCGCTACAGAACAATCAAAACAATGTTCTTGGCTTCTTCTTCACGCACCGCAATATTGTGACCTTCCACCTTAATATAAAGCCCTCCACCAAACGGAATGCGGCGTACCAAACGAACTGTTTTCCCCGGCAAAACACCCATAGAAAGCAGTTTTGACGCAATGACATCATTCGTGAATTTATGGATTTTTCCTTCTTGGCTCACTTTCAAATCAGAAAGCACTTCAAAATGACTCATATTTTTAGTTTTGTAGCTTACGGATTTATCCGTAAGCTACTTTTGTTGCTATTTAGACTTAATATCAATAGCAAAGGTAGTTATAAAACTCAATTCTCCTTATGATTGTTTTTAATTTTTAAAATAATTTATCCACACGATATTTTGACTGCAATTCCTTCATATTCCACAAACCAATGCTACCTTTGCGGCAAAATAAGATACTATGAATTCGGACGCTCAAAAATATGCCCTGCGTGGTGTTTCTGCCAACAAATCGGAGGTGCATGATGCCATAAAAAATCTTGATAAAGGGCTTTTTCCTTTGGCTTTTTGTAAAATTCTACCCGATTTTGCCGCAGGTGATAGTGACTATTGCAACATCATGCACGCTGATACGGCGGGTACGAAAACGAGTTTGGCGTATCTTTATTGGAAAGAAACGGGCGACTTGGATGTGTGGAAAGGTATCGTGCAAGATTCGATTGTGATGAACTTGGACGACATGGCTTGCGTGGGTTGTTTTCAAGACATTATTTTGTCTTCGACGGTGGGTAGAAATAAAAATTTAATCCCTGCCGAAGTGATTAAAACCATCATTCAAGCGGCGTTTGAATTTATCGAAAATATGAACAATCATGGTATCAGATTACACCATGCGGGCGGCGAAACTGCGGACGTTGGCGATATTGTGCGCACCATTGATGTAGGCTTTACGGCGTTCGCCCGTATGAAGCGTAACTCGTTGATAGTCAATGATATACGTGAGGGGAATGTCATCGTTGGCTTTGCATCTTACGGTCAATCTACCTACGAAAACGCATACAATGGCGGCATGGGCAGCAATGGTTTGACCTCCGCAAGGCACGATGTTTTGAGTCATTTTTACGCCGAAAAATACCCCGATAGTTTTGATAATAATACGCCCAAAGAAGTTATTTATCAAGGCAGTAAAAAACTAACGGATACCATCATTATTGACGGTAAAGAAACAACTATTGGTAAGCTCATGCTCTCTCCAACCCGCACTTTTTTACCTTTGATTAAAGAAATTTTATCGCAATTTGGACAAAATACTGAGGGGGTATCTTCGGAAAAAAAAGGTGGTATCCACGGCATTATCCACAGCACAGGTGGCGGGCAAACTAAGGTTTCAAAATTTATAAAAGATAAACATATAATAAAAAATAATATGTTTTCAGAGCCACCGTTATTCAAAATGATTCAAGAAGAATCCAAGACGGATTGGCGAGAAATGTTTCAAGTTTTCAACATGGGCACTCGTTTAGAAATCTATTGCGATGCCGACATTGCGGATAAATTGATTGCCATTGGAAAATCGTTTAATATTGATGCGCAGGTGATTGGTTTTGTTGAAAATACTGAGGGGGGTGAGCGGTTGACGATTGAGAGTGATTATGGGACTTTTAAATATTGAAATATGGGTAAGATAATCGAAATTCCTAATTTTATTTCTTTTGATTCATCCGCCGCCTTCGTTGATTACTTAACGGATTATCCCGAATTGGCAGAACGCAATAAAAAGTTCTTAACCATAAAAGACCCCGAAGAAAAAGCCGCTTTCAAAAAAGCTATGTACGAAGATTTAGCGACTCGACCAGAAGCTGAACGTGCCGCTTTTTTCAATGCTCAAGCGCAACTGCAAGATGCAATGATGGCGCACATGAAAGATATGCAAAAAAAGTTGAAGCAGATATTGAAGAAAAATAAGAAATAGAAAATCCTTTAATCCTATAAATCCTTCAATCCGTGTAAAATCCTTAATCCTTAATTTTTTAATTCAAAAAATATGACATCTACTGAAAATCAAATCAACTACGAAACGGCTAAAAACTTGGGTCTTTTACCCGCAGAATTTGATAAAATTGTCGAAATCTTAGGCAGACAGCCCAATTTTACGGAATTATCCATCTTTTCAGTCATGTGGTCGGAGCATTGTTCTTACAAAAATTCGATTACGTATTTGAAAAAACTGCCTCGTTCAGGCAGCCGTTTACTCGTGGAAGCGGGAGAAGAAAATGCGGGTTTGGTTGACATCGGTGATGGCTTGGCGTGTGTTTTCAAGATTGAATCACACAATCATCCGTCTGCCATTGAGCCATTTCAAGGTGCAGCAACGGGCGTAGGTGGCATCCATAGAGACATTTTTACAATGGGTGCAAGACCGATTGCGTCGTTAAATTCCCTTCGTTTTGGCAATATCGAAAGCGCACACATGAAGCGTTTGGTTAAAGGGGTGGTTGAAGGCATCAGTCATTATGGCAATTGTTTTGGCGTACCGACAGTTGGTGGCGAAGTGTATTTTAATGAATGTTACAACCACGATATATTGGTGAATGCGATGTCGGCGGGCATTGTTGAAGTTGGAAAAACCGTTTCAGCTACGGCAGAAGGTGTCGGAAATCCTGTTTTTATAGTCGGTTCAGCCACGGGAAAAGATGGTATCCACGGCGCAACATTCGCCAGTGCGGATTTAGATGAAAACAGCGCAGAAGATTTGCCATCGGTGCAAGTTGGTGATCCTTTTCAAGAAAAATTACTTTTAGAAGCCTCTTTGGAAGCCATCGAAACGGGCGCAATTGTGGGTATGCAAGATATGGGTGCAGCGGGCATCACGTGTTCGACTTCCGAAATGTCGGCAAAAGGCAACGTGGGCATGGTGATTAATTTGGATAAAGTACCGACTCGCCAAACCAATATGAAAGGTTGGGAAATCCTCCTTTCTGAAAGCCAAGAACGCATGTTGATTGTGTGCCACAAAGGGCAAGAGCAAAAGATTTTGGATGTGTTTGAAAAGTGGGATTTGCCTTGCGCCGAAATTGGTCACGTGACCAACACGGGGCGTTTGGTCTATTATCAAAATGGTGAAATGATTGCCGATGTGCCAGCCGAGCCTTTGGTTTTGGGCGGTGGTGCGCCCGTGTATCAACGGGAATTTACACCCCCTCAGTATTTTGAGAAAATTAAGCAATATAACATCAATTCGATAGCTGAACCGAAGGGCAAAGATTTGGTAAATGTGGCAAAAGCCCTTTGGAAATCACCCAATATTGCGTCAAAACGGTGGATTTATGAGCAATATGATTCCATGATTCGTACCAATACTTTGACCACAAATGACCCATCGGATGCCGCCATTGTGCGGGTGAAAGGCACGCAAAAAGCCTTGTTGTTGACAACTGATTGTAACTCCGCTTATGTGTATGCAGACCCGTATGTAGGTGCAATGATTGCGGTTTCGGAAGCGGCACGCAATATAGTGTGTAGCGGTGGCGAACCAGTAGCAATTACCAATTGTTTGAACTTCGGAAACCCATATAATCCAGAAGTGTATTACCAGTTTGTTCATGCTTTGCAAGGCATGGGTGATGCGTGTCGTCGTTTCAATACGCCAGTTACAGGTGGCAACGTATCTTTTTACAATCAGATGGTTCAAAATGGTGAAACCGTTCCAGTTTTTCCAACGCCTACGATTGGCATGTTGGGTTTAATGGAAGATTATACGAACCAAATGACATTGAATTTTAGAGAAGAAGGCGATATTATTTTCTTAATTGGTGAAACAAAGAACGATATTTCCAGTTCAGAATATTTGCAGCGTTACCATGGTGTAAAACATTCGCCAGCACCATATTTTGATTTAGAAGAAGAAGTGGCTATTCAAAATTTAGTCTCAAAGTTGATTACCGAAGACCTCATTGACTCGGCTCATGACATCAGCGAAGGTGGCGTTTTTGTCACTTTAATGGAATCAGCTATGCCTTTGAATCTTGGTTTTAGTGTAAATACTGAGGGGGGTGTCCGTCAAGATGCTGCCTTGTTTGGAGAATCACAAAGTAGGATAATAGTTTCTGTTCATCCTTCGCAACTTGTTGATTTTGAATTGTTTATAAAAAATTCTGAATTGAAATATACGAAATTAGGAACAGTTACATCAGGTTCAATTTTGATAGATGATGTTGCTTATGGCAATATTGGAGATTGGAAACCGACTTATGAAAATTTGTTGGCGGACATAATGGATAAAAACTAATTTACGAATTTTGGGCTACGAATTTATCGAATTTACGAATTTACGAATTTTGGGCTACGAATTTTGGATACATTATTTTTTGATTCTCCGATTTTAAAACTTTTTTTAATAATTTTTAAACGTAACTACTATGGATGAGTTAATTTGTCGAGAGGAGTCTTATAAAATTGTTGGGATATGTATGGATATTTATAATACATTAGGAATGGGGTTTGACGAAGTGGTTTATAAGGATGCTTTAGAAATAGAGTTTAAGAGACATGGAATCCCATATTTGAGGGAAAAAGAGTACAATGTTATTTATAAAGGCATAGATTTGAATCGCAAATATTATGTCGATTTTATTGTTTACAACCAAATAATTCTTGAAGTAAAATCAAAATCAATGATAGTAGAGCCTCATCTTTTGCAAGCAAAAAACTATTGCGCTTGCGCTCAATTGAGATTAGGACTTGTTGTTAATTTCGGTGGTACAAGCCTACAATATAAAAGGGTTTTGAACTACGTAAGTCAATTACAAGAGTAAAAAATTCGTAGTACAATCAAACCCAAAATTCGTAAATTCGCAAATTCGCAAAATTCGTAGTCCAATAAAATCCAAAATTCGTAAATTCGCAAATTCGCAAAATTCGTA
>JAYTMW010000331.1:0-1892 GCA_043728105.1 Saprospiraceae bacterium
TTATTTGTTCCTTGCATGGCGTGGACTTTTATGGTGTGGTAACCCAAAGGTACACGCTTTTTTATTTCCTCAATTTCTATTTTTCTTCACGAACCATTGATTATTGCTTGCATTTCTTTCAAAAGAGGGCTACCTTAGCAGCCTTGAAACAGACGAATTATTCAATCAGTATTTAACACCACCACAAAAAGAAAACGTTATGACAACATATCAAGCCTTAAAAAAAGAAGGTAGAGTAGAAGGTGAAATAAACAAAGCCCGTTTAATGATTTTGCGTGGCAAATGGAAAGGTGCAACGGCTGATTTTTTAGTAGATCAATCAGAATTATCTTTTTCAGAAGTAGAAAAACTACTCAAAGGATATGATAAAGCCTACAAATCTTGGAAAAGTGATAAAAAAACGCTCGTTCCTGTTGAGCATTTGACTGAACAAGAAGTTCAATACTTGTTTGATTTATTTGAAAAAAAATAATCGTAAAAAAATAGTTCTACACACTTAAAAAAGCTGTCTCGATATTGTCGTGACGGCTTTTTTACTAACTTGTACCCAATTATTGAGCAAAAACCAAAAATGTAGATTTTATTGAAATTATGAGTCTAAAAAACAAAAACATCCTCATCGTAGATGACGACCCCGACGTACTAACCGCCGTCCGCTTACTTCTAAAACACGAAGTAAAAGAAGTGGTCACGGAGAAAAATCCTGAAAACTTACGGTATTTGTTGAGTCAAAAAAAATTTGATATACTTCTATTGGATATGAATTTCAATAGTAGCATCAACACGGGTAATGAGGGTTTATTTTGGTTAAAAAAAGTAAAAACCCTTGACCCAAATATGTCTGTCATCATGATTACGGCTTATGGAGATATTGATTTGGCAGTACGCTCGTTGAAAGAAGGGGCTTCTGATTTTGTTGTGAAACCTTGGAACAATGAAAAACTACTCAATACCTTAAAAGAAACCTTCGATAAAGGTAAAAATACTGAGGGGCCCCTTTCTTTGAAACAAGATTCTATCATCGGCAAATCTCTTTTGGGTGAGTCGCAGGGTATGGAAGATGTTTTTTTAAAGGTAAAAAAAATTGCGCCCACGGATGCCAATGTCTTGATTTTGGGTGAAAACGGAACGGGTAAAGACCTCATAGCACAAGCCATTCACCAACAATCTTTGCGTTACAATAAGCCTTTTGTGAAAGTAGATGTCGGTGCTTTAACGGAATCTATTTTTGAAAGTGAACTTTTTGGATATAAAAAAGGCGCATTCACGGATGCCAAAGAAGACCGCTTGGGTCGTTTTGAAGCCGCCAACGGAGGCACTTTGTTTTTGGATGAAATAGGCAATATTTCACTCCATCAACAAGCTAAATTGTTGTCCGTTTTGCAAAATAGAATGGTAACAAAATTAGGTTCATCGGAAGCCATGCCGATAGATATTCGGTTGATTTGTGCCACAAATTTACCGCTTAGTGAATTGGCAAATGAGTCTCGTTTTAGAAAAGATTTAATTTATCGCATTTATACTGTCGAGGTTACGCCGCCGCCTTTGCGTGAGCGAGGGAACGATATTATCCTTTTGGCAAAACATTTTACCCATCTATATGCCGATAAATATGTCAAGAGTGCTTTAAAATTAGACTCAAAAGCCATTGAAAAACTCAAAGATTACCCTTTTCCTGGCAATGTGCGTGAGTTGCAATATTGCATCGAGCGGGCCGTCATTATGACCGAAGAAAATATTATTGAGGCAAAAGATTTGATTTTTTCTGCCATCGAATCGCATCAAAATGGTGAAAATACTGAGGGGGGTGCTTTGGATTTGAAACTAAGTGCGCTTGAAAAAAACACCATTCTAAAAGTCATCGAAAAGCACGGCGGCAATATCACCAAAGC
>JAYTMW010000332.1:0-3603 GCA_043728105.1 Saprospiraceae bacterium
CCCGTAAAACCGATACAATCGTTGATGGCGGCGGGTGAAAGTGCCATCACATAATTGTGCAAATGGGCGTAAAAGAGTTTTTGTTTTTCAGAAAAATAAAAAGCCTTCAATCGCTGCCATGTTTCATCGTCTGACATTTGCCCAAGTTTAGTCGGTGGTATGACCGTTACATATGGGTGGGTTGCAAGATAGGCTAACTGATAAGCCGAATACGTCACACTGCCATTTGTTTTGTAATTAATGTTAAAATAAGTTTGAAAAGCACCCAAATTTATCGGTTTTGGCAGACAAGCCGATGACAAGAAAAACGGGTCTTTTGCGGCAATATCAAAAGTATTACCTAAAAAAGCAAGCGCATCTGCCCGTGTTTCTATGGTTTGCAAAAGGCTGTCAAATTGGAAAGAATTGAGCGGTTTTATAATAGAAGTTGTTGGCATAGTGACAAGGGAATTACAAGCTGCTTCCTTGACACATTTTTCATAAAAATAATATTCGGGGTGAAAAACCACCAAAGATCTTGCCCATGAAGGTTGAAAATGGGCGACAAAATCTGCTGCGTTTAGGTTTTCAGGAGCGACTAAGTTTGCGCCAATCCACACTTTCGCGGGTTGCCCGTTTTCGTCAAAATAACCTGTTATCCAGTTATTGGTTGTGGTGTTCCAAAAACGGGGTTGTGTCCACTTAGCAGAAAAAGTACCGCGTGGTGATAAAAGATTGCTGTTATTCATCAAAGAGAGCGGAAATACTGAAGGGTCAAAGTTGCCAGTTGTTTCATCAAAATATTGGGCATATTGACCGCCTGGGCTGACATCCTCCAACATCGTTTCATAAGCGATTTCACAGGTATTTTTTTCATTGCAAAGTTCTTGACAGATGTTTGCAACAACAGCATAAGCCATTTTTACGGAATCTAAAACGGGCTGCGTCAGTGTTGTTAAATTATTGCGGTCTTTAAATTTCTGAATATAATCGGCTTCTGTACCAATAGTCGCCAAACAGGATTTACAATCCAAATTACAGCCAAAAGTGTCCACTTCAGTCAAAGCTGCCGTTAGAAATTCGGTTTGTTTTTTAAGGCAAACATTGTAGCCATTGACAGAATCCATGTATATTTTTTCATAATGCGCCAATGCTACTTTGTTGACTTCTAAGGTTTTAGACAAAGAATAAGCTCCCGTATTGAGGGAAGCGATCAAACCATTTTCTGAAAATGGGGTGTTGATACAGATAAAACTGTTTGTAGCGACATTTACTTTTGTGGTATCGCCAATTTGCTTTTGATAGCTCACAAGGCTATTGCCACACTTGTCTTTAAGGCTGATATTGAGGTCATAGACACAATCTAAACAATTGGTTTTCAAACATTCGTCCGTAAAACGTTCAGGAGTCATCAGGTAAGAAAAAGTATGTTGGTTATTAGAACCAACGGCGATAAAATCTCGATTTATACTTAAAGTCCCTGCATTAAAATCTATGGTATTGTCAATGCCTTGTGGATATTTGGGCAATTGTTTGTTGAGTATGTCCACCGTCATTTGTTGAGATGCATTTGCCAACTCATCTAAAGCAATAAGATTGGCGGGGTTGCCACCTGTCAAAGCTGTTGCCACTACTTTTCTATCTAAATCCAAATAAGACAAACTGACTTGGCCGTTGGCATCTACTACCGCATTTTTTTCATAGTGGGCAGCCAAACCAATGTCTGTACCGAATAATTGGTCAATTTCTTCTTGAAAAGGTTGGGCGTAGAGATAAGCCGTTTCATGCCCAGAACCCAAGCGGTGACTTTTACCTACGCCACTTTGTCGCCTGACGCGCCCTGTATTGTCGGGCATAAACTCCGTGTGCACAAAAGGATACCCCTCAGTACGGGGTAATAAAATATTCTTAGGATCACTCAAAAATGGATTATTAGGCGAATAATATTGCTCCGAACCAATTATAGGCGACATGGCTAAGGCAGTGGGCGGACAAAAGAGCATATCCTTATCAAAATGATAGCGGCTGTATTTTGGCGTAAACCCGACGCTATCTGCCAGATTAAAATTGGGATAATATTTTAATATGCTGTTATTAGTCGGCACAGGTAAGGTTTGAACAGCTGCACGCCCTTGATAATCGTAAAAAGTTTCTGCAACAATGGCTTTTTGGTTGGTTGATAGTTTGGTTGATAGTTTGGTGACGCTTTGCCGTTGCCGGGAAGAGCCATCAACATAAGCGATGATGTGTTTTGACTTACCTTCTTCGGCAAAAGTAGCGGTGTATTGCCAATTTTTAGCGCGTTCATGGGCAGCTGTTGGCAAAATTTCAAAACCATTATTGGATAAAATAGGTGCAACTAATCCAGATTCTGGCAGCGACCAATCGCCAAAAATTTCATCAGTAAAATTGACTCCTCCTAAACCCACACTCCGCACGCGAAAAAGGACAAATCCTTGTTCAAACAGTTGAGGTATGTGATAAGTCAAGTCAGTTGTTGAAATACGGGTCGCATTGTTTTTGAAATCGTATGTCAAACCTGCAATGAGTTTGAGAAAATTATCAACATAAGTCCATTCCACATCATAGCGTTCCGCACCCGTTTGGGCTTGCCAAGTCACGGCTATTTCATTTGTAATCGGCACGAGAACGATAGGTGAAATTACTGGAAATAAGGTAGGCGTGAAATTGTAAAACCGCTCAACTTCATGCTGAAATTCGAGATAGACACTGCTGGAAAAGGGGTGCGTGAATGGTACAATAGTCACATTATTGACTTTAAGCGTAAAGGATTGCAAAGTCAATCGGTAATATTTATCGGGCAAAATGGCCACAGCTTGGTCTTGATAAGTTTTCCAAGTTGTTCCAGACGGGTCGAATTGAATCGTCAAAGGCACTACAACTGTTGTTTGGACATTGGTTCTATCCAAACCCATAAGTGTTGCCGATACCTCAAACGTTGTGGGCGCATTGATAGCCATCGGCACATCGTAGCGGATACTCAAAACGAGGCGATTTTTGACCATTTTATCTGTAAAATTAGCGGTATTGCTGATAATAGCGGATAAATTAGGGTCTGTGAGACTCATAGATGAAGTCGCATTGAGGGCTTGTTTCACCATTACTTTTTCAGTTTTAGCAAAAAGGAAAGCCACAAATAGAATATGACATATGACTAAAAGAGTGTATTTTTTCATGATTGAGGCTATTTAATCAATTGCGAATATGGGTTTTTGATTCTTGGAGTGTGACAATACCCTGTTCCGTTTCTTTTTTCTTACGGGTCAATTGCCCTTCTGAATCATATTCGTAGAAAGATGCAAAATTGCGGTCGTCTAATTCTGCCATCAAGCGCAAATTTGTAGCATCATACACGTAAGTTTTAAAACCCGAATTGAAAGGTTGAAGTCGAATATCGTCTATGAAAACGGTTCGGTTCGGATTGCTGTTTTTTATATCCAATGAAAAAGTAGCCGTAGGAGTAGAACTGCTTGGCATATCAAAAATATATTCAAACTGCTGCCACCCTTCAATGATTTTTGTTTTCGTGGGTGCAGGTAAAATGATAGATGTGTTGTTTACTTTTATCTCTGCGGCTATGTTTTTATAGTCAAATTCTGTGGG
>JAYTMW010000333.1:0-7298 GCA_043728105.1 Saprospiraceae bacterium
AATCGGCATCCTGCCGTCAAGATTCTGGCATTGTCTTTTTTGATTATGATAGGCGTGGCATTAATGGCAGAAGGGCTTGATTTCCACATTCCGAAGGGTTATATTTATTTTTCAATGGCGTTTGCAATAGTGGTTGAGATGATAAATATTAATGTTGGGACGAGGAAAGTTAAGGAGAAGTGACCCCCTCAGTATTTTTATTTTTTTTAGAAAGTAGTTTCCGACTCCCAATTCAAGGTCTCAATTGCCTCCATCTTCAGATGGGGGGAGAAAAATAAAAAATTAATCATTTCAATCCCCATCTGAAGATGGAGGCAATTGAGACAAGAAATAAAAATCCAGAAATCACTTTCACTTCGGTACAACATATTGGTTTTCAATAACTTACAACTTGACGCAAATTTGAAACTTGCGTCAAGTTTACAAAAATTTGTAATAAAAAAATCACATCTAAATCAAATATGAAACGCAGACAATTCATCAAAAAAAGCATCCTAATCACGGCAAGTATTCTACTCAAAGGAACAATAGTAGAAGCCGCACTCAATGCTTATGGCAAAGAAAACCCTAAGCAAAAAGCCGTCAAATTTCTGTCAAATGCACAATTAGACACCATTCTGCCCGCATGGAAAGGCACGCCCCTCAACGCAAAAGGACAATTTCTGAATCACGAATTTCCAAAAGAAAGACGAAAAGGTTCATTTTGGAAATGGCGACTTAGTAAAAACCCTCAAAAGCAAGAAAGGAAAAACGATGATTTCCGCTTGCCTGTTTTGAGAACCGATGCCTTTTTAAATCACCCCGCCGATACGGTTGTGTGGTTGGGTCATGCGTCTTTTTTTGTTAGAATAAATGGTGTAAATATCGTCATTGACCCTGTTTTTGATGATATTCCGATGACCAAACGGTGGTCGGAAATGCCTTGTGATATAGCGCATTTTCAAAATATTGATTACATTCTTGTTTCTCATTCTCATTACGACCATTGCGATAAATCTACCTTGAAAAAATTGGCTCAACTCAATCCCAAAGCACAATTTTTCACGGGTTTAAAATTGGATAAACTCTTGAAAAAATGGTCACCCAATCACGTTGTGCAAGGGGCAGGTTGGTATCAAAAATATAAAACCGATAAATCTATTGACATCGTTTTTTTACCTTCTCGGCATCGGTCAAATCGAGGCATTTATGACCAAGATGAAACACTTTGGGGTGCTTTTGCTATCAAAAGTGGCGAAAAAACCGTCTATTTTGGTGGTGATTCAGGTTATGGTGGTCATTATAAAGAAATTGCAACCTTGTTTCCAAACGTAGATGTGGCCATGATTGGCATTGGTGCATATTCCCCTCGTTGGTTCATGTTGCCCAATCATCAAGACCCCGAACAAGCTGCCGTAGCCTTCAATGATACGCAAGCAAAGGTGATGATTCCGATGCACTACGGCACTTTTGAACAGACCGATGAACCACGAAGTGAGCCACCAAAACTCTTACAAAACTTGATTGCAGAAGGAAAAGTGAACAATAAAGTAGCTTTTCCGAAGCTTGGGGAGGATGTGCTTTTTTGATATTGGAGAGCTTTTTTTGAGTAAAATACTGAGGGGGTGCTTTTCTATCTTATTGCTTTTCAACGAATTGTAAATTATAAATAAACTTCCATCCAATCATTAATCTGTTTCATGTTTGAATCAAAATTAACGCCAATACCCGTAATTGTTTTACCCGAAACCTTATATTTTGCGGCATATTGCTTCTTATGAATTTGGTCAATGCCTTCCTGTGCAGATTTATTAAATTTGAACTCAAAAATGAAAACATCCGTCAAAGTTTGCACCACGGCATCGGCTCTACCCTTCGAGGAATGGACTTCACTGTCCACCATAACGCCCAAATATTTGAAAACCAAATGAATCAAACCATGATATAAACCTTCCGTTTGTTTTAAGTAAGTTTCAGAGGGCAAATCTGCCAAAAGGGCATTCAAAATGCTTTGAACTTGCTCTAAATCCCTTGCCACAAAGGCTTTTTTGAGGTCATTGATGGTCATACCCGTATGCGTGCGTTGTGGGTTTCTGGATAGGTCATCTATCAAAAACTGATACATACTTTCTCTAACTTCCTTATTCGGATAATCCAAAACCATTTCGCCTGTCATGGGGTCTAATGATTTGACGGTGAGATAACCCGTTTGAAAAAGCAAGGGAATCAAGGTCAAATTATCAAGGTCATATTTGTCCAAAATAGTGTTATTCACAACCGAATTTTCAACGTTATACAACACATGTTTACGCATTTGCTCTATCAAAAAGCGAGGACTTCCCGTGGCAAACCAAAAGTTATGAAATTGTTTTTTTGATAAAAAATTAAGCGTTCCAAAAGGATTATAGACTCGACTAACACCATCCCAACTATATCCGTTGTACCACACACGCATATTTTCAAGCAAGGATTCCCGTGAGATATTGAGCTTTTTTTCAATTAAATCAAGGTGTTCTTCAAAATAAAATGCTAATTCTGTTTGGGTGTAACCCGTCAAAGTGGCGAAGTTTTCATCAATCGTAATATCATTCAAATTATTCAAATGAGAAAAAATGGATACCTTTGAAAACTTAGAAATGCCCGTGATAAAAACCAACTCTAAATGTTGATCCGCATTTTTTAGAACACCATAAAACTCTCGTAAAACATCTCGATTGGCTTTGCCTTGTTCTATCTTACTTTCTTCTAAAAAATCTATGATTGGCTTGTCGTACTCATCCACAAGCAAAGTAATTCTACCGTGTTTTTCAGATAATTTTTCAATTAATTCCGTAAAAATCCCCTTCAAGTCTGATTTTTCAAGTTCGATGTCAAAACTTTTGGCCTTATCTCTCAAATCTGTTTTCAATACTTCTAACAACCCTATTTCCACGTAACCCATTGTATCAAATGAAAAATGTAAAACAGGGCTTGTTTTCGTCCAATTCCAATTATTTTCTATCCAAAGTCCTTCAAAAACAGCTTTGTTTCCTTGATACAATTCTTTAAGCGTGGACACCAAAAGTGACTTGCCAAAACGACGAGGGCGGGCAAAAAAGTAGTATTTCCCTGTTGTCACCAATTGATGCACAAGTTGCGTTTTATCCACGTAAACACAATTCCTTTCACGGATTTCTGACAAGGTTTGAATCCCTATTGGTAAGTTTTTCATAAAGCAAAGATAGTGAAAATTGAATCATTTTAGCCATTTACAAGAGTAGGAGGCGTAAAATTTTCAAGCGTCTCTTAGGTTTTTTATTATCAGCTATAACTTTAAAATAAAACAGGTTATAGCCGTTAATCAATAACGAAAACGGCTATAACTTATGATAAACATGAGTTATAGCCGTTTTCAGCCTTTATACTGAGGGGTATCCCTTTTCAAACTATCTCAAATAAAAATCAAAATAAGCGTTAAAACGATGCCCGCAATGGTGAAATAAAGCCCTTTTTTGAAGATTTCCGTTTGGGGCATAAACATCCAAAACGACGAAATAACAAAGAACAAAAGCGATAAACCGAAGAAAATATTGAGGAAAAACAAAGGATTTTTGGTTTCCGCTTTGTGTAAATGTGTCATTTTATCCAATACATAAGGCAGTTCTTTTTGCGTATATTGAGCCGTCCCCGTGCTTTTATCATACGTGCCATCTTTAAAAGTGATTAAATTACCTTCGTCTTTTGCTTCTTTTACTTTCATCTTTAATAAGCCGCCTAACTCATCGGGTTTGGCATTGGCTTTCACTTGCTTTACCACTTGCGTTTTATTTTTCAGAAAATCGGTATCTCTAAAAATTAGAACAATGCCGCTAAGGGCGTACATCGCCATAATGCCCGCTAAAAAAAAGCCCAAATAGCGGTGTATTACCCGCATATTGTAAGAAAATGATTGGTTTGCCATTTTATTTATTTTAAAATTGTCTAATTTGTTAAAATATGATGCTTTCAGCTTCATCAAGCCAAAGGCATGACTGAGGGGGGTATTAACGTAATCAATACTGTCAATGTATCTGTTATATGTCAATTTTCAAAGCCAATGTACGTTGCATTAGATGTTAAAATGACAGAATAATGGTTTAAAAACGTAAAGTTAATAGGGTATCACAATTTCAAGTACATCAATCTACCAAATCTTATTAATGGTTGATACATCGTTCATTCTATTCGATCATTGATTGAGTTTTATCGTATTTTGATTATTGCTTAATTAAAAATTGAAACGAGAATTACTGATTGATTAGACCAATTTTATTCATCACATTTCAGTTATCATTCGTGCAATTAGTCAATTCGTTTAATTCGTAGCTCAAAATATTGAGTTTTTATGAAATTCCAATGCCTTCGGGACTGAGGGGGCTGAAATTAATAGCGCATAACCTTGCATTTATTTTTATTTTTTTAAAAGGGGTTATATATCTTTATGCTTTATTTAGAAAAACAATTTTATCACTTTATTATTTTTTCATACTTTTAAATTATTGATAATCAATATTTTAAATCAATTTAAACAAAAAATACGGTAAACTCTCTTGATGAAAAATCTTTTAAAAGCGGCGCTCAAAAAAATACCCATTGCCTTCACCCGCAACCAACGTTATGATGCGCAGACCATAAAAATATTACGAAAAGTGTGTGCCGCCGAATCAAACTGCGTGGATGTGGGTTGTCATAAGGGCGAAATGTTGGATAAAATATTGGTGTTTTCACCCAAGGGGCAGCACTATTGTTTTGAGCCATTGCCTGACCTTTTTGAAGGTTTGATTCAACATAAATACCCCCAAAATTGTCATTTTTTCAAGACAGCTTTGAGTGATAATAAAGGTTCAACTTCCTTTAATTATGTCATTTCAAACCCTTCGTACAGTGGTATTTTAAGACGAAAATATGACCGTCCCGAAGAAGAAGACACCTTAATTACGGTCGAAACGGAGCTTTTGGACAATATCATACCTTATAATACGAAGATAGATTTCATTAAAATTGACGTGGAAGGCGCAGAAATGCTCGTGCTGAAAGGCGCAGAAAAACTGATAAAACGCTGGCAACCGATTGTGGTTTTTGAACATGGTTTGGGCGGCTCTGATGTGTATGGCACTACGCCACGACAGATTTTCGATTTTTTCGCCCAAGCCAATATGAAAATTTCTTTGATGAAGCATTGGCTCGACGGAAAAGGCCCCCTCAGTATGGATGCCTTTGAACAGGAGTTTTATCAATCTAAAAATTATTATTTTATTGCGTATCCTTAGTATTGCGTATTGCGTTGTGAGTATTGCGTAAGAGATTGAATGAATAATCAGCTTGTAAAATATTGATAAACAATATTTTATACAGTAAATTAATTTTTAATTTGAAAACAAAAGCATACTATGGCAAAAAAAGTAGCCAAAGCAAATGACCCACGTTTTGAGGTATTGAGAATGCTTACGCCCGAGCAAAAAGACAAACTTTTGTTGAAATTGTTTCGGAAAGACCCTTTGTTGGTTGAGAAATTAGCATTTGAGTTTTTTGAAGATAAATCAGATTTGACGCAACGGGTTAGTGTTTTAAAAGACAATATCAATCAAAATATCTCGCCCAATCGCCTCCCGTGGAACACGCCTGGCGAACTCATGATGCTCATGCGCACCATGAATGGACGCATCACGGAACACGTGAAAATCACGAAAGATAAATATGGAGAAGTAGAGTTAACTTTATTTTTACTCAACACCGCTTTCGAGCGTTTTTTACCGATGCTCAATGATAAGCGACAACGTTCAGAAAAGTTTTGTGAATACGTTTTGAAACGGACGGAGATCCTTTGCAAAAACTTAAACAAACTCCACGAAGATAATTACTTGGATTTTAAAGATGATTTGACAAAATTATTGAAATTTCTAAATGGTTATTCGCCTACAATGTATCGAATGAAGGAGTTTGATATTCCGAAAATGGATTTTTAGAAAAAATACTGAGGGGGGGACTCAACACTTCTTTCTCAACGCTCATATCTCACCACTTTTAATTAGCTTTGCCGCTTCAAAAAAGAAGGTAAAAAGACATCATGAAAGCACTCATTCCTGTGGCTGGTGCAGGCACACGCCTTCGCCCACATACATATACGCAACCAAAACCTTTGATACCTGTGGCGGGTAAACCTATTTTAGCGCACATTATTGATGAACTTTTGGAGGCCAATTTTGACGAATTTATTTTTGTGATTGGCTATTTGGGAGAGAAAATCAAGGATTACGTAGGTAAACGTTATAAAAATCTGAACTGCCAATTTGTGGTGCAAGAGGAGCGCAATGGTTTGGCTCATGCTGTATGGTCGGCTCGCAAATTTATCCAAAATGAGGAGAGCCTTTTCATTGCTTTGGGCGATACAGTTTTCGATATGGACATGACCGAAATGTTGAAAACAACAACCACTTGTTTGGGCGTGAAAGAAGTAAAAGACCCTCGTGAATTTGGGGTTGTGGAAATGGATGATAAAGGTTTTGTCAAAAAAGTAATTGAGAAACCCCGCATCCCACGTTCCAATATGGCAATGGTTGGATTGTATAAAGTATTGGAAGTCAAGGAGTTATTAAGTGCAATTGAATATAATATAACACACGACATCAAACCCAACGGCGAATTTCAATTGGCGGATGCCTTTCAACGCATGATTGAGCAAGGCGTGAAAATCACGACTTTGCCCGTTAATAATTGGTTTGATTGTGGCAAAAAAGAAATACTTTTAGACACCAATCGGATGCTTTTGCAGAAGCACAATGTCTATGATGTTGATTTACCCATCTTTGAAAACACCATCGTTGTCCATCCCGTGAGCATCGGCGAAGGCTGCGATATTCAAGATTCTATCATCGGGCCCTACGTGAGTATTGGCGATAATACGGTGATTAAAGCCTCCATTATTCAAGATTCTATCATAGGTTCTTTTTCTAATTTGAATGAAATTATTTTGAATCAATCCATCATTGGTAGCGATTCAGCACTGAGGGGTATCAAGCGTAGTTTGAATATTGGGGACAATACGGAAATAGATTTTAGATGACAGAATTCTTTCCTAAACGACTTTTTTAATCTTTTAGATTCATCGAAATTTTGAAAAACAGACGTTTCACATTCTTAGGTACTGGCACGTCGCAAGGTGTTCCTGTCATTGGTTGCCCTTGTGCGGTATGTTTATCTAAAAACAAAAAGGATAAGCGGTTGCGGACATCGGCAATGGTGAGTTTTGAGGTAGAAAAAACCGTTTTTGACGAAGCTCAGAACAAAGATATTTTAATCCA
>JAYTMW010000334.1:0-2590 GCA_043728105.1 Saprospiraceae bacterium
CGAAGATTGCGGAAATTATAATCCGTTTCCTCGAAGTTAGCCCCTCTAAAAATCTCACCGCCGATGAAACGATTTGTTTTAATTATGGTAAAATAATCGCCTTGATTGTAAGACATGCTACCAAATAAATTTAGGATGCCGCTTCTATAATTTAAGTTCAAAGACGGATTGACACGGTAATAATTACGACTGCCTTTGTTTACATCGCTTTGATCCACGTTGAAACCACCCAACGCAAGACTCGCCGTACCCGTCAAACCCAATTCAGCATTGCGTTTCAAAATGATGTTCAAAACGGGGCCACCCGCCGCATCGTAGCGTGCGCCTGGTTGCGTGATGAGTTCGATGCGGTCAATTTGGTCGCCTGGCATGTTGCGAAGGGCTTCGTTTACGTCAGTATATTGTGAAGGTTTGCCATCAATCCAAACTTGAACGCCTTTGTTGCCACCCAACGTCACCTTGTCTTGGATGATGACAACGCCTGGCACTTTGGTCAGAATTTCCATAGCCGTACCGCCTGCCGCAATCGGACTATTCGCCACATTTACGATTAATCTATCCGCTTTTTGCTCAAAAAGTGGACGACTTGCGGTAATAACCGCTTCATTGAGCATTTTAGACGCTTCTTTTAGCTTAAAATCCACGGTAGCCGTTTTACTATCTGCTTTTAAAGAAAAAATATCAGAATAGTTTTTTTCAAAACCAACCGAGCTTGCCAAGATGCGGTAATTGCCTTCGGATACTGAGGGGATGCTGAAATTGCCAGAATCGTCGGTCAACGCACCTTTGATTAAGTGCGAATCTTTGGCAGCGATGAGGGCAACGCTCACATACAGTTGAGGTGCGTTTTTTTCATCCGTGATTTTACCTTGAATGATTGCTTGGGAAAAAAGGAGTAAGGATTGAATAACGAGTACGGGTAATAAAAAAAGTTTTTTCATGACATAAGTTGAGTTTAAAATTGATTGCAAAGGTGATTTCATTAAAAAAAATTAACAGTCGGGTTTAGTCTTATGAGACGTTTTTATAATTGACAACAAAGATTTACTTAACCCCTATGAGTAGAAAAATTTATCGTCGAAAACAGTCATTTCAAAGAAGTATGCTGCAAACATCAGACAATCTTAAATGCTAAGGGTCGCAAATTATACTTTGACACTCCTTTTTTATACAAACTCATTTTATACATCATTTGACAAGACAAATATGCGTTGGGTTACACTTTTTTTTTATTTAAAACACTTGAAGTGACGTAAAATTGGTGTGAAATGTTGAATTTGGGGAGCGAAATATTTTGGAAATAAAAACGGCACCCCCTCAGTATTTTCACCAAAAATCTAACCTTTTTAATGTATAATTATTAAAAAAACACGCTAACAATTGCTTTGCCAATCAATTGCCCGTAGTTTTATATTCTTACTGATGAAATTTTTAAGAATATTATAACTACAAATACTATGAACAAAATAACTACACTTATCTTTTTTTGCCTTTTTTTTAAGGCTGTGCTTTTTTCTCAAATTGATCCATTTAGTGATTTTAAAAAAAACATTACTGTTGAAAGAAGCACTAATTTTTATTTCAGTGGGGTAGAGGATTCGATAGAAATTGCGACCAATTTTGATGCTGCTTGCAATCCATTGAAAACGATAAAATCAAAATGGACTTTCATTGAGAGAAAGTTTTTCTATCAAGATAAAGATTCTTTTAGCTACATAACAGTCGGTAATATTGTAAGACCCGCTTCTAAAACCTTCTCAATTTGGCGTTTCGATAAACAAGAATGGGAAAGCCAAACCCGTTATAATTTCAATTATCCTAATAACAATCCTTACTTCGTTGAAAGAATAACGAGTTCTTTCGATTCGCTAAAACGGCAATGGTTCAAGATAGCCGCCGAGAGTTTTTTATTGGATAAAAAAGGGAATACACTCGCTTATGAAAACTATGATCCATATAATACATCAAAAAATCTTTTTCATAAGGCTACTTTTGAATATTCCACTTGGGGGGCTTTAACATATTTCAAAAGTGAGCGACCCTCCAACGGGGATTGGCACACGGATAGCCTTAAAACAATCATTTATGACAGCTACCGTAACAAAACAAACGCAATTTTGACGACTTACACGTACGATAAAAATGATAATCAATTGAGTGAAAATACTCAGAAGGATTCAACTTTTTATAAGTACAATATTGGTCTATTAACTTACAGGAAAACAGGAGAAAAATATTCCGTAATAGATTCATTTTTCTACGATGCACAAAAAATATTGATACTCAAAAAAAGTTTTAATACTGATGTAGTAGGAAATATTGACACAAGTAAAATTAATCTTACGTATTATGACAATGTAAATGGAAAAAGTTTGTTGCAAAAAAAGGTATGTAAAAGGATTATTAAATGGCGTAACACTGCAACAAGTAAAGATACTTCCTACTGGATTACAAGCTATGCAGAGTTTTACACTCACAATAGCCTTAGTCAATTATCGTCTGTCAAATTTGTGGCTTCTGATCCTCAATTAGATTATTTTCTTAATTTTTCAAAGGTTAATTACAAATATTGTGGTGAAACAAATACTCC
>JAYTMW010000335.1:0-2216 GCA_043728105.1 Saprospiraceae bacterium
TTTAATGCCTCGCTCGCCCACAATCGTTTCCAAACCTTCTGGAAATTGACTGATAAACTCCCAAGAATTTGACAGTTTTGAGGCTTCTAAAATCTCGGCATCCGTCGCATCGGGCTTGCCATAGAGGATGTTTTCACGAATTGTGCCACCGAAAAGCAAGACTTCTTGTGGCACAATGGCTAAATTGCTCCGATATTCAGAGATATTGTAGTCATTTATGTCTTTTCCGTCAATCGTGACGACCCCCTCAGTAGCTTGATGAAATTTGAGCATCAACTGAACAATCGTAGATTTGCCCGCCCCCGATGCACCCACCAAAGCAACTTTTTGACCCGATTTGACGCTAAAATTCAAGCCTTTCAAAACCTGAATATCATTACGAGTCGGATAATTAAATTTCACATCTTTGAACTCAATATTGCCTTTCAACCGATTTTCGGGCGTTGGAATGGCGTTGGCAATGTCAACATTTACTTCACTTTCGTAGGCCAAAATCTCTCGTACACGTTCAGTTGCGCCCAAGCTACCCAACAATTCTGGATAGAAAGTACCCAAACCCGCAATTGCACCACCGACTACTGATGTATAAATCACAAACGACAATAATTGACCCACATCCAAACCATTACCAATCATTTCTACGCCTTGATATATGATGAAAAACAACGCCCCAAACAAAACCGACACGATAAAAGTGGCAAACAAAGCACGGCGTGAAGCATATTTCATGGATGTTTTCACCACGCTTTCATTGGTGCGTCCATAGCGGCGAATCTCAAAAAGTTCGTTGGTAAAAGCTTTCACAGAATTAATAGATTGTATCGTTTCGCTCAAAATCGTGTTGGTTTCAGCCAATTCATCTTGTCGTTTTTTAGATAATTTTCTAATATATTTTCCAAAGAAAATTGCTCCAATAATGACGACTGGAAAAGTAGAAATCATAATCAAAGCCAACTTCGGAGCCGTTAAAAAAATGAAAACGACACCTGTAATAAGCAAAATAATTTGGCGAATAAACTCTGCCAACGTCACACTAAATGTATTGTATAATTTTTCCGTATCAGCACTCACACGACTCACCAATTCGCCTACTCTTGTACTTTCAAAAAAGGAAATGGGGAGCGTCATCATTTTTTTATAAATGGCATTTCTTAAATCCGCTAAACCTTTTTCAGATACAACCGCAAACAATGTTACCCTCAAATAGGACATTACGCCTTGAAAAACGAACATAACTACAAGTGCAACACCAATTTGTGCCATTGACAACCCAAATTTAGATTTCCCTAATTTGATGTCAATCATTTCACCAGGCAAGCGCATCAAGACTAAAAATGTTAAGCTCGACATAAAAACTACGACCAAACCGCCTACAAATTGCCAACGATAGGGCTTAATAAACTGAAATATTTTAATCCCCTCACGGAGCGTCTCACGAGATAATTTGGGTTTGGGTGCATCGTCGTCTTGTTCCCAACGTCTTCTTGCCATAATTTAATTTTCTTATATTTATGATTGAAATGAATTAGAATGCGCTTATTTTTTGCTTGCAAAAGTAGCAAAAAGACGCAAAAGCCTTGTAAAGTTTGAGACGATTGTTGTAGAAAAAAATTGTAGAAAAATAAAAGTACCCCCTCAGTATTTTTATAAAAAAGCCTTACAAAAATCATGTTTTGCAAGGCTTTTTATCAGCGTCTTTGATAAAAAACAAACCCATTTTTTTCATACAAAAATCTCAAAGTTGGCATCGTATCCATCTTAGATTTAGATGGATATTTTGCCAGCCAATACGTCGGCTTATCTACTTTTCCCTGCATGAGCCATTCATTAGAAGTGTGTTTTGGATTAGTTGGTATCCGTTTTTTTGCATAAAAAACATTAGCATAACTTTTATAATCAAAAGTAGCTACATAACAATCCTCCGAAGCTTTAGATTCTAAAAAACTGATGGCGGCATTTTGAGAGTACCCTTCTATATTGTTGATAAAAACAATTAAAACGGCATTTAAAAAAACGGCAGTTGTCAAAAACAAAAAAGCGAGACCCCTCAGTCCCGAAGGCATTCGGGATGTCGCTGTACTCCATATTTTTACCTTTTTTAAGTAAAAAACAAGTAGAAAAATAACAATAATGAAGGAAATACCCACCATCGCTTGATTTGCTGACCATTCAACTTTCGCTTCTAATATTTTCAAAACAAAAGCATCACCTTTAAA
>JAYTMW010000336.1:0-2175 GCA_043728105.1 Saprospiraceae bacterium
GCCGCCGCCCATAGATGATAATTGCCGCCAGCGTCATGTTGACAATACGCTGCAACATCTTTATCGTTGAAAAGTCGCTTCAATTGGCGTTCAACATTCGTGACCAAAGCCACATTTTTATGGTGAAATTGTTTCAGCGTTCTTCGAGTTTTAATGTCTTCTTCGGCAGTCAAAAAAGTGACTACCGCCTGCCCCGGTTCTGTAATAAATTCCTTCGGGCTGAACTGAACCGTTTGAAATTCATCATGATTCAATCCCACAATATCTATAGTTGCGGCTGTCAAAACACAGGCATCATAAGTGTCGTCACGCAAGGCATCAATAGCTTCCATCGGTGATAAATCCTTGACTTCAAAAACCAAATCGTCTCTGAAAGTCTGCATTTGCGCTCGATTAATCTCTGAATGAACCCACACTTTTGCATTACTTTTTAAACCAAATAAGTTATTTTCTTCTTTATTTTTAATGGAAAGAAAAAGGGTATTCGCTACAACGCCTCTATCGCTCAATGCCGCAATATTTATGCCTTCGGGTAAAGTTGCTGATAAATCTTTCAAACCCTTAGGTGTAAGTTGAATTTCGCCCAATAAAAGTGCTTCAAATAAATCCTTATCACTTCGATAATAGACAATTTGAGAATCCAGATTAGCCTCTTTTTTTAACTCTTGTTGCGTATAAATACCATACAACTTTGACCACGGGGTCATTAAAGTTCCAACTTTTATCATTTTGTAGCATGTTAATACACGGGTTCAATAATTCGTTTTATTGTGAACAACGCAAATGTAATCAAAGCGTGTTAGAAATGAGAATCTACTATTTCTTAAATGCCCATTATTGTGATTTTAGGGTAATTCATTCACGAAGGTAAAATTTTTAATCCCGCATTTTTAATTATTCCTAAATCAGACATCGTATATTTGCTATCAAGTAGCTAAAAATAAATAATTGCTGTTTTGAAATTTCATAAACTAATGACAACCAGAGCTTTACGAATCTCAATACTTTTTCTCAATACTACTAATTTTTCTAAAATCTTGATTTTCAATCAGTTATAAACTAAAAAACCTTTTTCTGATGATTCGCAACAATGCAAAGTGGATTATTTTCACGCTTTTACTCGTCTTTGTAGGCTCTGCCTTAATTCCTGTTTTTTCTAAATTTTTTGGTGACACCCCCTCAGTATCTGGCGGTTCTACGGTTGACGTGAAGCCTTTGCCCGACATAACCATACCCAAATTTAATGCTGATACAGCTTATATTTTGACGGGAAAATTAGTCTCTTTTGGCCCTCGTGTCACCAGTACGGAAGGCGCAACGAAGGTGAAAAAATGGATAGTCGAAGGCTTCAAAAAAGCGGGGGCAGATGTGATTGAGCAAAATTTTAAAGATAAAACCTACGATGGTAAGCCGTTGAATTGTACGAATATCATCGCTCGATATAACCTCCAAGCGACCAAACGCATCGTTCTTTCGGCGCATTGGGATAGCCGCCAAGTTGCCGATCAAGATTCTACAAGACCCAAAGAACCCATCGTTGGGGCCGATGATAGTGGTTCGGCTATTGCTATGCTGATGGAAATTGGGCATCAACTTCAAGCGCAACCCCTCAGTAATGTGGGCGTTGACATCGTGCTTTTTGATGCGGAAGATATGGGTGAGAAAAACTCTGAAAATGGGTGGTGCATTGGCTCAAAATATTGGGCAGCGAATCCGCACACACCTAATTACGTAGCAAGTTATGGCATCCTGTTGGACATGGCGGGGGCAAAAGGCGCACGTTTCACGAAGGAAATGATTTCTCAAAAATTTGCCCCCTCAGTAGTCGAGAAGGTTTGGCGGGTGGCACGTCAAAAATATGGTTACGACCATCTTTTTGTGGAAGAAACCTCACGTGGACCTTTGACGGACGACCATGTTTATGTCAATCAAATTGCAAAAATTCCGATGATTGACATCATAAATCACCCTGTCAATAGCTTTTTTGGCGAATATTGGCACACGCACCATGATGATATGAGTGTGATTGATAAGGAGACGATGCGGGCGGTGGGGCAAACGCTTTTAGGGGTTTTGCATTATGAGCAAGTTGGGGCGTTTCAATAAAAAAAAATCTACTCTAAAATGGAAGATTGTAATATCGAAAGAAATACTCAATGAAATCATTCTTAGTAA
>JAYTMW010000337.1:0-1564 GCA_043728105.1 Saprospiraceae bacterium
AGTATTTGGCAATAAAAAAAGCCCTGTTTTCTCCGATTTTTGAGGGAACAGGGCTTTTTTGTGGGAGAAGAGCGGCATCGTCATTTAGTGAATATTAAATAAAATAATCATGTTAAACAAGGAACAAGCTCTACTGTTTTGATGAGAATGTGTACGAGTTGGGCGAACAATTCACTCTCACGGAAGGTTTTTAATTATTGGGCAAGTCATTTCGCCATTTGAAGCTGTTGTTATCTCCCATTCATTAAAAAATAATTCTTCAAAATTGATATTAAAAGAGTTCTGATTAGTATGTGGATTTTTGAAAAAGAATAACTCAACAAGGTTATTTCTGCCAAAAACATCACTTAATGTCTGAATTTTTTTACGTTCTTTAAAGGCTTTATACATATCACTTCTTGCAAAATTATCATCATCATTAGCCGTTGAAATTATCTCGTTATCTTGGTTATAACAAATAATACCTTTGTAAATAATGTCTAAATCGTTAAATTCAGAGCTAAATATTTGAATAGGCAAGAGCATAGAAATTCGGGCAATAGTATGTTCCATTTTTGTTTTTATAGAATCCAAAGAGCCATCATGTCCATAAGGCTGTAATGATGATTTCAATTCAAACATAAAAATTCTCAAAGCGTCACTGCCTAAAACTATCAAGGCTTTCTCTACGGTTTTTGTATGTTGAATAGAACCAAAAACAGGTGTTGACATTTCCAAATCAAGTATCCATGAACGCGGACGAATACCGTCTTCGTCCGCCGGAACATTATCAATTGTAACTTCTTTAAGGGAAGAAGTCTTACTATTTTCTGATATTCTTAAAGGCAAATCTGCTTCGGATAAAGGTGTCAAGAAACGGCTTTCTTCAATCCCTTTTAGAACAGCTAATCGGTTTTCTCGAAAGTGGTTACGTGGTGACATTATTTTTTAGTTGTGCTTGCTTTTTTTGTTTTTCATTTTCATAAATACTCCCTTTCAAAATATTTGCAATATCACGAACTTCATCTTCTGCTTTTCTAAAATCTTTAAAAAATGCACCATAATCTCCTACTTGATATTCTTGAATATTTTGACCATTAAAGAAATAAATACCCATATTTTCATGCGAAAGAGCTGACCCCTCAGTATCAAAAGGCAGGTTGTTTTTTTCTATAATTTTTTGAATATCAATACCTTGTGACTTGAGAAAACCTAAATGTAAATGATTGTTTACAGCATCTGTCATCAAAGGGCTGTGTGTAGTTATCAAAACTTTATTGTTATTGCGGTTAGCAAATTTCATTAAAAGATTTATAAGTTTGACTTGGTTTTCGGGATGTAAATTCTCCTCTGGTTCATCTATAATTAAAAAATTATCATTCTCTTTTGCCCAATATTTCAAATAAAGATATAATGCTGTTAGTTGATTAGATGTTGAAGATGAGACGTGCATATCTAACTCTTGTCCATTGTCCATTTTGAGTTTAAACTCAATTGGGGCAATCCCTTCTACACTTTTAACGACTATCTTTCCACCCATAATTGCCTCTAAATCTTCAATCAAATCGGTATATTTTGATTGAGA
>JAYTMW010000338.1:0-3510 GCA_043728105.1 Saprospiraceae bacterium
CCAAGTAAAGAAAACCTTCTTCATATTGCCATAAAACGTAGTAATTCATCTGAAAAAAGAGCTTTTTTTGAAATTGACCATTATGATTTTCATTCAGTAAATTATGATACAGCCTTATATAATCAATACGTTTGGAAAGCTAATTTATTGGGCGGAGGAAGTAGATTGTTAAGGTTAATTAACCGATTAAGTAATCTACGAAGTCTTGAAGAATATCTGAAAGAAAAGAAAAAAAATAATGGTTGGGTATTTGGCGAAGGGTATCAAATTAGTCATGGTGGAACGAAAAGTGAAGAAGAGCTTGTTAAAGATGGGTTTAAAAAAGCAGATTGGATTACTAATAAGCAAACTGTCTTAACCGATGAATTTGATGAGTTTCAAATAAAAACTTCAATTGAAAAAGAAGAATATTTCTATCGAAACGCATTATCTAAAAAAGAAATATTCTTTCCTCCTCATATTTTAATAAAAGAAAATTTAGGACAAGAAAAAATACCCATTGCTTTCTCTGATGAATATTTATGTTTTAAAAATGAAATAGTTGGCATTCATGCTCCTCAAAGGGAATATTCAAATCTAAAAAAGCTATTTAAAACCTTAACGGATGAAAATCAATTATTCCGCTTTTTCTCTATGAGTATAAGTGCGAGAGCTGGCATTAATAAGTCTCATACACCAATATATATAAAGGATATTTTAGAATTACCTTATCCAGAAGACGAATTAGATTTACAATTAAGCCAAAGCGAAACAATAGTACGAGATGATGTTTTGAATTATTTGATGAAGTCGGGACAGGATAGTAAAAACTCATTACTGAATAAAAATGCCAGTGAACTTGAATTGACTAAGTTTGGTGAAGTATTTTGTAAAATATTAAATCCAATTTATGCTACTGAATCAATGGCTTGGCAAGTGGATTCATTTAAAAGTTTTGATAAATTAACCGTTTATGCTTTTCGTTTTGGAGAAATAACAAATAAATCAATTATTAATCTTGAAGGTGATTTCTCTAAAACTGAGCATTTAATTAATAATCAAACTCAGCAAAATACTCGAATTACAAGGGTTTTAAGAAGTTATTTACATCATGAAAATAATGATGTTTTGATTTTAGTTAAGCCAAATTTAATGCGTTATTGGCTTAAATCTGTGGCATTAAGAGACGCAGATGAAACATTTGCAGACTTAAAGCGTGCAGGACTATAAAACTCTATGATTGAAAAACCGTCAAACCAAGCTAATTTACCCTATAAAAACATTGGTAGTAATTCTTCTACAAATGGCTATGTTGATAAGTTAATCAACTTTTTAGAAGAGCATTATGCTACTTTCCCAAAGGCGTATGCTGTTTCGATAGATGAAAGCGAAGAAGATATTTCTGAAAAACTTTATCTGCATCTGCAACGTCAAAGTAGATTAACAGAAGCACCTTTTGAATTTCAGCCAGAGGCTCGGCAAAAACTTCCAACTGTAAAAGGGCATAAGAAAAGAGCTGATTTAGGTGTCAATCTTAACACTTTTGACATAAATATGGAATTAATTTATTGTATTGAAGCAAAGAGACTTCCAACAGGTAAAAAAGAAAGAGAGAAAGAATATGTTATGGGTGATGGTGGTGGCATACATCGTTTCAAAAAAAATCTACATGGCATGAACAGAACAGGTAATTTATTGGAAAGAAATGGAATGGTTGGTTATGTTCAGCAAAACGATTTTGACCATTGGCATAAGAAAATTAATGAATGGATAACTGATGAACCTACTTGGTCAAATACTGAAATTTTACAAAAAGTAAGTTTCGGAACAATTGCCAGATTAGAATCCTCTCACGAACGCATATCAAAAGACAATCTAAAACTTACTCACTTTTGGATAAATTTGTGTTGAAAGGTATAATTTTCTAAAAACTTACAAACAATATTTTTCTTATAAAGATTTAAAAGCCCACGCCAAAAACGTGGGTTTTTGTTTAACTTTATAGTCAATTCAGGTGTTAGGATTTAGGGGTTAGGTTTAAGTCTAACCCCTAAATCCCAGCCCCAAACCCCCAAATATGGCAAATAATAATCCCGACATTACAGGTCACGAGAATATCGAAATTCTCGGAGCAAGAGAACATAATCTTAAAAATATTGACCTAACCATTCCCCGCAATAAGTTAGTAGTTTTTACAGGAATATCTGGCTCTGGAAAGTCCTCGCTGGCTTTTGATACCATTTATGCCGAAGGACAACGCCGCTACATGGAGTCGTTTTCGGCTTATGCTCGTAGTTTTTTGGGCGATATGGAACGCCCCGATGTCGATAAAATTAATGGACTTTCGCCCGTGATTTCGATTGAACAAAAGACAACTTCCAAAAATCCACGCTCAACCGTTGGCACAGTTACGGAGATTTACGATTTTATGCGTTTGTTCTACGCACGGGCGGGTGAGGCGTATAGTTACGTGACGGGCGAGAAGATGATTAAGCAATCTATCGACCAAATTATTGACGTAATTCTGCAAGATTATCAAAATCAAAAACTCATTTTGCTTGCTCCCGTGGTGAAAGGTCGGAAGGGACATTACCGTGAATTGTTTGTTCAGATTACGAAATTGGGCTATACAAAAGTGCGTGTGGATGGCGTAGTGATGGATATTCAACCAAAAATGCAATTAGACCGCTTCAAGATTCACGATGTTGAAATTGTGGTGGATAGAATTATCGTCAAAACCGAAGACCGTTTTCGTTTGTCGCAATCTGTGCAAACGGCTTTGAATCAAGGCAAGGGAATTATGATGACTCAGGATGAAAAAAATGAGGTTCGGAATTTCTCAAAATACTTGATGGATCCAATTTCAGGTATAAGTTACGATGAACCTTCTCCCAATAATTTTTCCTTCAATTCACCCTACGGTTGGTGTCCGAATTGTCAAGGTTTAGGGAAGGTTGAAGAAATTACCGAAGATTCTATTCTCCCCGATAAAACCCTCAGCATCGAAAAAGGAGCAATTGCTCCCATTGGCGAATACCGTGAAATGTGGATTTTCAAGCAATTGGAGGTACTTCTGAGACCCTACAAAGTCAATCTGAAAACGCCCATCGAAAAATTTCCTGCCGAAGCCATCGAAATCATGCTTTACGGAACAGACGAACCCGTGGCGGTGCCGTCTAAAAAATATGAAGGAACGGACTGGAATACCAAATATGAAGGCATCGTAACGTTTTTGAAACGTCAGCAAGAAACGGGTTCTGAGAAGATTCAAGACTGGTTGAAGGATTTTATGGCGATAAATACTTGTCCAGATTGCAAGGGAGCAAGATTGAAAAAAGAGTCGCTCCATTTCTTGATTGATGGACAAAATATTGCGTATTTAGCCGATTTAGATATTTCGGAATTAGCGGTTTGGTTCACCGATTTAGAACCAAGAATGAATGAACGCCAAAACGTAATTGCCAAAGAAATTTTGAAGGAAATCAGAAAAAGAATTGGCTTTTTGACGGGTATTGGCTTGGAATATTTAAC
>JAYTMW010000339.1:0-1677 GCA_043728105.1 Saprospiraceae bacterium
TCCATGCCGAATCATCAAAGTCAGGTTTCGCCCAATCGGGGTTATCGCCAGTTTGATATTTCCAACCTTTGTTCAGAAGCACCCCCTCAGTAGGAAGGCTGTCAATTTGGAAAATAGGGGTGTTTTGAGCAAAAGTATAGGTAGAGAGAAAGAGTAGAAGAAAGACTAACTGTTTCATCATACATTGGTTTTAAAAGGTAAAGTAATGATAAACGCCGAGCCGACCCCCTCAGTATATTTCCTATTCATAGCCGACATTAACCCAATTATTGGGCGGACAATAAATTTTGTTTTTAGTTCAGTAATGCAAAATAACATTTTTTCTAAAAAAGGATTAAATTTGTAAAAAATATAGAGGAAATATGTCAAAAGATAAAGAAAATTGGATAAAAGAGATTTCAGACAACCCTAAGAAATATGAGGGTAAATTTGTTATTCATGATGAAGAAAACATTGTTTTTGTTAGCAATACAGTTAAAGAAGCCGATGATTGGCGTAAAAATCAGCAAATACAGTATGCCATTCCATTGCGTTTGTTTTTAGTCCCTCATCACTTTGGCAGTATTCGCTTGCGTATGCTGAAAATTAAAAGCCTTTCTGCGGGAGAATGGACACCCACTTATCCTATTAAATTTATTTTAGATGATGGTTCTCATTTTGAATTAGATATGTTGGTTGATTCGGGAGCAGATATTACATTTATTCCTAAACCTATAGGTGAACAACTGGGTTTAACTCGGTCACGTCACGAAACAACTTTCACCGCTTATGGTGTGGGCAGTGAAGTATCGTATTTGGTTAGAGAAATGCCTATCAAAATTGACGAAACAGAATTGACAATCAGACTTTTATGGGGTCAAGACGAGGGCGTGGCAGACATTCTTTTAGGTCGTCTTGATGTTTTTGACCATTTTGATGTTCTTTTTAGTCAAAAAAATAGAACAGTAAAGTTTATCCCTCCTGTTATTGTATAAAATAATTACGAGCTACTTAGGTGAATAATAAATTCTGAGCCGACCCCCTCAGTAGAAAGCACTTCCAAAGTCCCACCATGTCCTTTCGTCACAATATCGTAAGCTAATGAAAGCCCTAAACCAGTACCTTGTCCTGTCGGTTTTGTGGTGAAAAAAGGTTGAAAGACTTTGGCTCTAACGCTTTCGGGCATACCTGTTCCATTGTCTTTTACTTTTATAATTATTTGATTGTCAATCTGTTGTGTAGTCACTGATACTGAGGGGGTGTATATGTCCAAACTTTGCGAGGGTTCCAAACCCTCGCAAAGTTGTTGCTTGCGTTGATTGACAGCATAAAATGCATTATTAATCAAGTTCAATAAAACCCTTCCTATATCTTGTGGAATAACTTCTATTTTAGGTAAATTTTGATCAAAATCAGTCATAAAATCCGCATTAAAATCCTTGTCTTTTGCTCTCAAACCATGATACGATAACCTTAAATATTCATCAGCCAATTTATTAATATCGGTCATTTCTTTTACGCCTGTACTTGCGCGGGAATGTTCAAGCATCCCTTTCACAATGCTGCTCGCACGTTTGCCATGATGGTTTATCTTTTCTTGATTTTGACTTAAATCATCGAATAATTCATCAATATAAGCTTCGCCTTTCTCAGGTTTTTTAAACTCATCTTTTAAATCTTTGACTATATCCACGCTCA
>JAYTMW010000340.1:0-4342 GCA_043728105.1 Saprospiraceae bacterium
TTTTTCTGTATTTTACAATCACATTATGTATGTAGATGTGATGTTTATGAAAAGAAGATAGATGTATGTCGAGCGTATTGTTACCCACCGATTAAAATCGGTGGTTTCAAGATGATAGATGTCGGTCGTGACATTTTTTAAGTACCCCCTCAGTATTTTGAGGGTTTTTTGAAATCACTAAACAGTATTAATTTAAAATAAGTTGCCTTAGAGTTTTGTAATTACATTAAAAACAAACCACGAAACACATCTATTATCTTGAAACCACCGATTTTAATCGGTGGGTAACAATGTACAGTACCTACATCTATCATCTATTCAGAACACCACATCTAACACATATACAGATGTGATGTTCTGAATAGATGATAGATGTAAGTCCCGTTTGTTATGTTCCCCTCGTTAAAACGAGGGATTACAAGATGATAGATGTTGTTTGAAACATTTTCTAAGTACCCCCTCAGTATTTTAGCTCATATTTGAGCCTTACTAACAGTATTAGTTTGAAAATAGTCGCTTTTGGTATTTCAATTAAAGCTAACCACTGAAACACATCTATCATCTTGAAACCACCGATTTTAATCGGTGGGTAAGAATAAGCTCGACCGCCATCTATCTTCTTTTCAAAAACATCACATCTATATCATCCCAACATGCGTGTAAATCCATAATTTTTCATAAACAATTGACACTCTTCCGCAAATGTCTTAGTTTTATGATGTTCTTCTTGATTTTTAATGTAATTTCTAACATTCTCAACGTGAGATTGACTAACAGAAGCGGCATAGTAATCATCTGCCCAATCAAATTCTTCATCAAAAAGTTTCTCTTTATTCGCAAAATGTGAACTTTCTCCTTTCAGAAGTTTCATAATTTGAGCAATATTTTGATCACAAGCCATTGAAATAAGGGCATGTACATGATCTGATTCACCGTTGATAAAATCTAAGTAAATCTTTTTTTCTTTTGCATTCGCTTTAATGTGTTTGAATAAATCTATTCTCTTGTTTTTGTTTTGCATAAATGGAGCTCGGTTTTTAGTTCCCCAAACTGCGTGAATCCAAATGCGTACTTGAGCCATGTTTGTTTCTTTTTAGTATGTTTAAAATAATGCTTTATAAAATTATTTAGTGTTTACTAAGCGTGTAGGATGTGATGTTTTTGAAAAGAAGATAGATGTGTTTCGTGGTAATTCCTTACCCACCGATTAAAATCGGTGGTTTCAAGATGATAGATGTCTGTCGTGACACTTTTATGCTTCCCATCAGTATTTTTATTCAAAATTAAATTAAATTTTTATTGGTTTATTTACAAAATCACAAATACACATCTATCATCTTGAAACCACTGATTTCAATCGGTGGGTAAGGAATTACCACGGAATACATCTATCTTCTTTTCAAAAACATCACATTTAATTATCCAAATTTATTATTCCTTAGTACAATTACCCCCCTCAGTATTCAACATAATTTTTTCAAATTTCCCCATCATCCAAAACATTGTCAGATAGTTTCCTTTTTTCCACCGACAAAGTCCGATAAGCAAATCCCAAACTCAACAAACAAAGCAATGCACCCATCAAAAAAGGTGCCGATGGAAAATATATTTTTGATGAAGAATGGGTAAAATAAGCAAACAAATTGGTCATCAAAAGTGGGCCTATGATGGACGTTAAACTGATGAAACTTGTCAAAGTGCCTTGCATTTCGCCTTGTTCGTTCGCGGGTACTTGGCTCGAAATAATGCTTTGGAGCGAAGGCCCCGCAATGCCACCGAAGGCGAAAAGCGTCATAAAGGCAAACATCATCCACCCCTCAGTAGCGAAGGCAAAAAGCGTAAAACCAAGGGAATATATGATTAAACCGATGTAAACGGACTTGGTTTGACCCAATTTTGGGATGATAATTCTCGATAAACCACCTTGAACAATCGCAACGGTTAAGCCAACCCAACCCAATGAAATGCCGACCATTTTTGAATCCCACTTGAATTTTTCCATGGTGATATAGCCCCACGTACTTTGATTGGCGTGGGCGGCTATGGATATAAAAATAAAAGACCATATCAAGCTCAAAACAACGGGATAGCGATAAAGATTTTTTATTGACCCAAACGGACTCGCTCTTTTGATGTCAAACGGGCGACGATTTTCTTTGGGCAATGATTCGGGTAAAATGAAATAACCATACAAAAAGTTTAAAAAAGCCAATCCTGCGGCGGCGAAAAAGGGAAGTCGCTCGCTAATTTGTCCCAAAAGTCCACCAATAGCGGGGCCAATAATGAAGCCAATACCAAACGCCGCTCCGACCATGCCGAAGTTTTGCGCCCGTTTTTCAGGCGGCGTAATGTCCGCAATATAGGCGTTGGCGGTACTGAAACTTGCGCCCGTAATGCCCGCAATAAAACGCCCCACGAACAACCAACCAATAGTGGGAGCCATGCCCGAAATGACAAAATCAATCGCAAAAGCCAGTAAACAAGCCAAAAGTACGGGCCTGCGTCCGTATTGGTCACTCAAACCGCCCATGATGGGTGCGGCGAAAAATTGAACGACTGAATACGTAAACATCAATGCGCCGCCCCACATCGCCGCTTGACTCATATCGCCATGAATGAGTTTAGATATGAATGTAGGAATTACAGGAATGATGATGCCAAAGCCGATGACATCAATTAATAAGGTGATAAAAATAAATATCAAACCCGCTTCTCTCTTCTCTGACATTTTGTTGATTTTACGAGATTTTCCAACTAAAATTTAGTAAAGAATAAAGAATAATAAATAGGTTTTTTTTGAAATACATAGGCACATAGGACACATAGATTAATGTATAATTATTTGATTTTCAATGAGTTATAAAAATTATTTCTGAAAACTATGTGTCCTATGTGCCTATGTGTTTCAAAAAAAACTTAAATTAGACTTTATTATTATTACTCGTTTCTTAGCGCAAAAGTAAAGAAAAAGTTTGATTATCTTTTGTTTAACAAAGTATGAAAAAAGTGATTAAACCGCCCTCCGTCTTTTATCAATAATAGCGTTTCTTTTCATTCAACTACTTAAAAGGGCAACTTTTCTCCAAAAGCTGCCGTTTTTGCTTTTTTTTCATTTGAAAACGAAAAATATGGAGTTTAGCGACATCCCGAACACTTTCGGCACTGAGGGGTGCATCTTTACTTTGTTTTTTATATTTTTGCAGTACATTCATACCTTTAAAAAATAATAAAATGGAATTAAAATTAACGATTGAAGATAAATACGTTGAGGCTTTTATGAAAATTATATAAAAGCTGGAATACGTTGACATCGCAAATATGAGCGATGAAGCAACCCATTCAGGCGTGAGCGAGCATATAGTTGCTTATGGAAATCCTAAAAAGTTAACGGCGGATGAAGTTGAGCAATTGATTATTGCTAAATGTTTGAGGGATGCTAAGGCAATAGAACAAGGAGAATTAGAAACCCGCGATTTAGACGAACTTTTAGCTGAACTTGAAAAATCTGATGAAAAAGTGATTGAAAGCAAGGCAGATGGTTGGAAACGAGTAGCGCAAGATAAAGAGATGAATATTTTGGCAGATATAGGAATGAGCGATTATCTAAGTTAAATGGGATATTTGAACTTGTAATTTTAATACTTCATAAAAAAGGTAATCTTGAACATTCAAGGTTGCCTTTTTTCTATTTTTCTACGTAAAATAAACAAAAATACTGAGGGGGTGCTTCTTTGCTTGGTTTTTTATATTTTTGCAGACTTTTTTAAAAGATAATCTATGTCATCTAATTTTATTAAACTCATAGGAGGAGCAATTTTTTCAATTGCAGTCGGAATTTTTTTTATTTTGAGAGGTGTCCAAGAAAAAGAGGCATTCGACAAAATTTCTGGGAAAATTATTTATTGTGATAATAACTATTTAGGAATATCCGATAAATATATTAACAAACAAAAATATATCAAACTTGATTCCAATGAAGATATTTATAGAGTTTTTATTGGTAAAGATTTTGGAGATTTTAAGCCTGATATTGATAAAGTAAATCAATTATTAATCAATGATTCAGTTGATATATATGTCTCTGATCCAATTGGAACTCAAAAAGAGATTATAAATAGGCATGTTCAATTTATTTACAAAGAAAATTCTCCTTTTTATATGAAAGGTTCAGCTGATAGGCCTCTCTCTCTATTTATGTTATTTCTTGGATTGTTAATGATAATTATGGCTTTCTTTTTGAAGAAGAAAGGTAAAATTTAAAACTATAACTCACTCATAATCAACACCTTATGTCAGAATTAAGCGCAAAATTCACCCCGTCCGAAATAGAAGATAAGTGGTA
>JAYTMW010000341.1:0-1701 GCA_043728105.1 Saprospiraceae bacterium
AGTATTTGAGCGAAAAAAAATAAAATTAAGGTGATTTTCTTATGAAAACGATTCATATTTAATTGATAAATTATAAATGATATTGGATATTTTTGTTGACAAAATGAATAAATTAAATAATTTTAAACTATTTAAAGCATTGATTTTAATTATTTTATGTAAATAAATAATAGTATCAAGTCTGAAACTCATTGAGCCTTTTTTCCAAAAGTTTGAGTCCTTTTGTGGTAGCAATCCCGTGAATGTGGTAGGTGAAATATTCTTTAAACAATTTCACTTTATCGTATTTTTTCGACGGAAACATGTCTTCGTCAATCACGCAATCCGTTTTGCTGACGTATAGTTTTGCGATAATATCAGCGTCAATATTGGGTCTATAAAATCCTTCTTCAATGCCCCGTGTTACGTTTTTTTTGATTTGTTCATAGATAAATTCTCGTTGAAATTCCACGAATTGCACCCAAATTTCGGGGTAATATTTTTGCATATCGTAAAGTGCCGTTTGGGATGTTATTTGGCTCAATTCATTGGTCACGTACTTTGCAATATGCAGCATTTCATCAATCGCATCCTTTGATTTGGCTGTTATAGAGCCTATCATTTCAATATCTTGAGCCTTATTCGCATGGGCAATGCTTTGAAGAATATCAGTTTTATTTTCAAAAAATTGATACAACGTTTTCTTAGAAATCGTCAATTCACGGGCAATGTCATCCATTGTCACGCTTTTTATACCGTATTTAAAGAAAAGGTTTTGCGCCTTTTGTTGTATGCTTAATTTTGTATCTGTCATATTTTCTTAGTAATGCTGCTATCTTTTTAAATGCTGGTGCAAAGATATATTTAAGAAACGTAGGAAACAAATTTTTATTAAAATGTTTCCAAAGTTTTTTTCGTTTACAGCGTTTACGTTACAATATGAAGTTTTTTTTATCAGATTTGTTTTTATAAAATATTGATAATCAATAAATTACAAAAAAAGAATAGAACATGATTTCAAAGAGCAAAAATACTGAGGGGGTACTTCAAAGCATGGTTTTTTCAAAAAGATAATATTTTTTTATTTTTTACAATGCCAATAATTGAATTGACGAAATAGTTTTCTTTTAATTTTTGAAACCGTTGATGAAAATTTTGGTTTCCTTTGTGCATATATTTTGGTCTTTTGTAGGAGTGAATAAATTCGACCTGTGCGATTAAAAATATTTATCATCTTGTAACCTCCGATTTCAATCGGGGGCAAGGTCAAAGCACCACCCACATCTATCTTCTATTCAAAACATCACATATTCGATATTAGATGTTGATGTTTTGAAAAGAAGATAGATGTGTTTTGTGCTTTTTCTTTAACCCCTCATTAAAAATGAGGGGTTTCAAGATGTTTGATGTGTTTTAAACAGTTGTAAAATATTGAATTTTAATACTTGAAAAAGATGTGGGTAATGGACAGAGTTAAAACTTGCTGCAAGTTATAAAGCATTATTCTAAAGGAATCCCTTCGGGAAAAATCATTCAATTATAAAACACAACTCCATCCAAAATGAAAAAACAAGGCATATTTTACATCATCATTTTCATTTTTATTATTTTGATGGGTTGCACTCAAAATAAAAGTTCGACTCAAAATAAGAACCTACCCGACCATTTAGATAGTTCAAAAACCGCTATTTCTTCACGTCCAAATGCTCAAGATAGTATGAA
>JAYTMW010000342.1:0-3636 GCA_043728105.1 Saprospiraceae bacterium
GACACATAGATTTATGTAACTCATTGATAATCAATATTTTATCTAAAACCATGTGCCTATGTGCCTATGTATTTAATTTGGGTGTAGTTCCCATTCGATATATTTACGCACGCCTTTTGTGCTGCGCACAAAAGGCGTGCGTGAAAATTTTCTTTCGGTTTGAACTAATTTTTTCCAATAGAAATTTTTCCAAAATTTCTATTGGGAAAAATTGGTTCAAACCATTTAGTCCTTTTTTTAGTACGCCTTTTATGCGCAGCATAAAACAGTGAGTAAATACATTAAATGAGAACTACACCCATTTAATTTTGTCTAAGGACTTACTTTAAAACACTTTGTATTAAGTTATCAACATTTTTAAAATTATAGAAAAATAATAAGCACATCCCGAAAGCGTTTTTTACCTTTGCGTTATGAGTCAATTTGTAGTATCGGCCAGAAAATATCGTCCTCAACGTTTCTCGGATGTCGTGGGTCAAAGTCATGTTTCAGTTACGCTGAAAAATGCTTTGCGCACGGAACATGTGGCACACGCCTTTTTGTTCTGTGGGCCTCGTGGCGTGGGTAAAACGACGAATGCACGTATTCTTGCTAAAATACTTAATTGTACCGACCGCCAAGCCGATTATGAGGCTTGCGGCAAGTGTTCCTCATGTCAGTCATTCGACCAAAGTGCGTCGTTCAATATTTTTGAGCTCGATGCTGCTTCCAACAACTCCGTTGACCACATTCGCTCACTTGTTGAGCAAACCCGAATCCCGCCACAACAAGGTAGATACAAAGTGTTTATCATTGATGAGGTGCACATGCTTTCGCAAGCGGCTTTCAATGCTTTTTTGAAAACGTTGGAAGAGCCTCCTGCCCACGCTATTTTCATTTTAGCGACCACAGAAAAGCATAAAATCATTCCGACAATACTTTCACGTTGTCAAATTTTTGATTTTAGACGAATTCAGATTCCCGACATTGTGTCGCACCTCCAAAAGATATGCGATACTGAGGGGTTGACTGCCGAGCCCGATGCACTCCATATTATAGCACAAAAAGCGGATGGGGCTTTGCGTGATGCGTTGTCCATTTTCGACCGCATTGTGAGTGCGAGCACGGACAAAAGTATCCGCTACGATGATGTCATCGAAAACCTCAACGTGTTGGATTACGACTACTTTTTCAAGCTGACCGATGCCTTGCTTTTGGAAGATTTGAGTAGCGTGATGAACATTTTTGATGACATTTTGAAAAAGGGTTTCGACCCCGAAATTTTCATCAATGGATTAGCCGAACATATACGTAACATATTGGTTTCCAAGGATTTACAAACATTGCAACTATTAGAAGTAGGAGAGGTTCTCAAAGTCCGTTATCAAAAACAAGCTGTTTTATCTCCCATGAATTTTCTTTTGACGGCTTTGAATCTCTGCAATGATTGTGATGTAAATTTCAAAACGGCTCGTAATAAACGCTTGCACGTGGAGATGACTTTGATTAAAACAACCTATATCCAACGGGCAGTTGATTTGGCAACAATGCCTCAACAAACCGTTGAAGTGATTGAAAAAAAAACTAATGTTGTAAGCAAAAAGGGTGAAAAAGCACCTGAATCAGCATCGCCAAATCTGATTACTGAAAAACAAGTTTCAAACAACACACCCCCTCAGTATTCGGAAACTATTTCTCCTTATTCAACGGATTTAGAATCTCCATTGGCCGTTAAAGAGCCAACAATTGAGCTGTCAGAAGGCGATCGCCCCCCTGGCCCTGCCGTTTCGTCTATGAGTATGCCTGCGGGCATGACAGCGATGCCTAAAATTGGTTCAATTGATTCGATGGCGAAACTTATTGAAGACGAAGAAGCTATTTTAGCGTTAGCTGTTTCAAAATTGAGCTATGAAAATTTAGTAGAAAGTTGGAAAAAATATGCTGAATCTCGTGAATCGCCTTCGGCAAAAATGGCAATTTTGGGTGCGCAATTAGACCTCGTCGAGAAAAAAATCGTCGCCCGTGTCGGTACTGAATTGGCAATGGGTTTCATTCAGTCTGAGTTCAAATTGTGCGACTTTTTAAGGTTCGACTTGAGCGAACAATCCTTGACTTTGGAGGTAAAATACGACCAATCACTCGCACCCGATGAAGCGGCTACGCCACAAGCGAAGAAGTTTTTAAGCCCACGTGAGAAGCTAAAACTCATGATGGAAGTGAATCCTTTGGTGAAAGATTTGGCCGTAAAGCTGAATCTTAAACCCGATGAATAAGATTTTATTTTTATTTATAAGTAATTGAAAACACAAGAGTTATAATATAAAAAGGACGATACTGAGGGGTATCGTCCTTTTTATTTTTTTAAACAAAATACAAAATGTTAACTCCTACAAAAAGTTCAATGTATCGTTTTTGCCAACCGCACAAACTCCGAGCGATACCCCTATTCTTCAAATTTTACCCTTCATTAAACTTATAAAAAACTCCTTTCATCTAATTCTATAACTAAAAACAAGGTAAATACCATAACTTTGCGCCCTCAAATAAAATTACTCAATTAGAAATGATAAAATTTTACATCACCCTGATTATCAGTCTTTTATCCATAAATATTGTGTTGCATAGTCAAACTTCTACGACGCAAAAAGATTTCAAACTCAATATAAAAAAAGCCTCTCAGTCCATAAAAATTGACGGCTCATTAGACGAGTCGGATTGGAAAGATGCGCAATTGGCAACGGGTTTTCAAGTGCATTATCCTCAAAATGGGGCTGTACCAAAATTTCAAACCGAAGCTCGTGTGACTTATGACGACCATTTTTTGTACGTCGGTTTCGTGTGTTACGATTCGGGCAAGCACGTCATTCAGACCCTCAAACGAGATGTGGATTATTTCAGTTCGGAAGGTATTTGCATTATTATTGATCCTGCGGCGCAACAAACAAATGGTTTTATGTTCGGCGTGAGTTCGGAAGGTGTGCAATCAGAAGCCTTGTTGAGTGCCGACGATGTGAGTTTTGAATGGGACAATAAATGGTTCGTAGAAGTTAAAAAAGGTGTGGATAGGTGGACGGCTGAAATGGCGATTCCATTCAAAACGCTGCGCTACGAATCTACCCGCACGACATGGAATATTAATTTTGTGAGAAATTATCCAAAAAGTGGTAATTTTCAAACGTGGACTAAAGTGCCGCCTCAATTTGATGGCATCAGTTTGGCTTACACAGGTTCAATGGACTGGGACAAAAACCCGCCTTCTGAAAAGTCGAATATTGCTTTGATTCCTTACACAAGTGGTTCAGTATCAAAGGATTATGAAAAAGGTAAAAATACTGAGGGGGGCCTCAATGCGGGCTTAGATGCGAAGGTTGCGCTCTCCCCTTCCTTGAATTTGGATGCCACCATCAACCCTGATTTTTCGCAAGTTGAGGTGGATGAGCAGGTGACAAATTTGACACGATTTAACGTTATTTTTCCAGAAAAAAGGACTTTTTTCCTTGAAAACAGTGATGTTTTGAGTGCTTTCGGTATTCCTCCCGCCCGTCCTTTTTTCTCTCGAACCATTGGTTTGAATGCTGATGCGCAACCCGTTCCGATACTTTATGGATTGCGTTTGAGTGGCAATTTGACGAATAAATTACGGGTTAATGCGCTCAA
>JAYTMW010000343.1:0-2820 GCA_043728105.1 Saprospiraceae bacterium
GGGTCAAATATTTTATCATCGGTTTGAACAAAATTATAGGGTTTATAATTGGGTTTATCCGTAAAAAAATCGTCGAGTAGTGAGGCTGTGGCATCGTATTGATTGACGTAACCTACGCCCAAAATGTGATAAATGGTCTTCAAAATAGACCCAAAATTGGCGTGTTTGTGTGAAATATGACCTTTTTTGACGTAAGGCCCAGCCATCATCAAAATCGAACGATGGGCATCTACGTGGTCAACGCCGCCTTGTGGGTCGTCTTCGGTGACGATGACCAACATGTTTTTCCAATAAGGTGTTTTGGATAAAAAAGTCAAAATACGACCCAAAGCCAAGTCATTATCTGTCACAAAAGAATGTGGATAGGCATATCCGTCTTCGGGACGCACGCCTGAACCGTGGTCATTGGGCAGTTGCATACCAATCAATTGTGGCATTTTGTCTTTGCCGTTGAGCCATCTTTTTGTAAATTCACGCTCAAATTGTTCTACTCTAAATTGGTCGGGAATATTCATGTTAAAACCTGCATAATCACGGCTTGTATTATCCCATAAAACTTTTTGCAAAGGGAAATTTACAGAGTTGGCAGAACCAAAAGCGGTATCAAATTTTTCTTCAAAAGCATTGGCAAATTCATTCGATTCTCCGAAGTTGAAAAAGGAAATATTGTTCCGTGCCATGTTCTCCCACAAGCCGCCAATCTCGTTGTAATCTTCGGGGTCAATGCCGCCCGTTGTGCCAGGAAAGCGGCGACCAGGCGCACTTGAAAACACATCAAAACGTCTATCAGCAGCCGAGTTTGCTTCTACATATTCATTCGGAATTTGCCCCATCATCCAATGGTGTCCGTGAATGGAGGCATCTGAATCACAATAAAAATTGTCACTCATGCCCCACTGTCTCGCAATTTTATGATGATTGGGCGAAACGTTGCACCCCCTCAGTATTGTGTCCTTTTTGAACACCAAATCTGTCTTTTCACCAAAACGGGCGAGGGTCGCATCGGCATTGGTGTTTGGCATTTGACCGAATATTTCGTCGTAAGTGCGGTTCTCTTTTGTGATGTAAAGGATGTGTTTTATGGGGCTGTTTTTACTCAAAATTTGGGGTGGGCAAATAGAGTTAGGGTTAACAAATGTTTCTTTAAAAGTATTGTCAATCGTCTGTTTTGTCCATTGTTTTAAGGTTATTTCGTTTGGCACATCTACCATTTGGAACGTACCCAATTGAATATCCCCGACATAAGTGCCTTGTAGTGGGGCTTTAAAATTCTTACCACCATTTGCCCCCGCACCATAACCACGGGCAGATGTGATGTACAGTTTTTTATCATCATTTGAGAGCGCAACCCTCGTCGTACCCCAACCCGTTGGTATCAAACCTTTCACGATTTTCTTTTCTACGTCCACCACTGCCACGGCGTTGAAACCGAGCAAAGCCACGTACAAAGTTTTTTCATCCTTAGAAAGTGTCAAACCAAAAGGGATTAAACCACGGTATTTATCAATGCGTTTATCAACTGTTAACTTGATGTCACCGACTATTTTATGGTTTTTAAAATCAATAATCGAAATCAAATCATTGGTGGCGTTGGATACGTAGGCGTAGCGGCTGCCCACGGCAATTGAGTTCGGACTTGCGCCACCCACGATGTCCACTTCTTCCACTTTTGAGCCAATTTGATGTCCTGTTTTGAATTTATCAACCACCGTATTTCTATCCAAATCAATTGTCCAAACCGACATCGCTTCGTTTGCCAAAGCTGAACCCAAAGCGGGTATAAAACGACCATCGGGTAGCGTGATGCCCTCCTCCGCTTCCTTCGAGGGAATACCAAAAGGCGGGAACATGAGCATCATCGAATCCTTATTTGTGGGAGTCACGCCGGGGATAGCTTTGTATTCATAAAGACCGACATTGGCGACAAAAGCCGTCTTTTTATCGGGCGATAAAGCGATGCCAAAAGGGATGCGCCCGACAGGAATTGAAGCCGTTATGCGTTTAGTATTTAAGTCAATTTTAACCAAACGGAAATTGCCTCTATCCAACACGTACAGCTCATTTTTATCAGCGTTAATAGCAATATCAGAAGTCCAAGAATCCACAAAATTTTTATTGTCAAAAGTTTGATTCAGCTCTATAGAATCTACCCGACTATTGGTTTTTACATCAAAAACAATCACATTTCCTTTGTCACCGCCACTCAAATAGGCTGTTTTGCTGTCTTTTGAAAAAACAACGCCGATAAAAGCATCGCTGTTTAAAGAAGGAATTTTACCATCATAACTTGGTATGCGGGTAACACCCCCCTCAGTATTTTGAGCATTTTTAGGGTCAATAACCGTCAAAACGCCGCTTTGATGCCACACTAATATTTTGGATTCATCGGGCGCAACTGCCATGCCAAAAGGCGAGCGGGTGATGCGTAAAGTTTTACCAACGGGTGTGATGAAACGCCCACTTGGAATGATAGATACCCCCTCAGTATTGATAGTAGAAAATTGGGTTTCAGCGGGTACTTGCAAGACTTTTACTGTCTTGTTTTGTGCAAAAAAATTTGCGCTGATGCTTAGTAGTAATAAAATGAGTCCTTGTTTCATGTTGCGTTTGTTTTCTCTTTAATGATAGTCCAAAGGTGGGGTTTTATCTTTTGTTTTAGAGAAAAAAGAAGGTTAAGTATTTGTGAATTATTTTAAACAGGTTTCGTAACGAGCGAAGCATAACTTGGCTTAATCTAATAGTACAACTTTGTCGAAGTCCTTTGAATAATACGTGATAAATGAATTTTAAAATTCATTTATCACGTATTATTCAAAGGAC
>JAYTMW010000344.1:0-2093 GCA_043728105.1 Saprospiraceae bacterium
CCGCCGCCGATGTACGCCCATGAAAGGCTTTTTTGAACGCAACTATCTTCATGCGTCCGTTGTGAAAAGACGCTAATTTCAACGCATTTTCAATCGCTTCAGCACCCGAATTTATCAGAAACAATTGATAATCAGATAGTTGTGATGCTTCTCCAAGTTTATTGGCCAATTCTTGTTGCAAAGAATTGATGATAGAATTGGAGTAAAAACCCAATCGAGCCACCTGTTCTGAAACCATTTTCACATAGTGCGGATGCGCATGACCAATGGAAATGACGGCATGACCACCATAAAAATCGAGGTACTCGACCCCCTCAGTATCCCACACTTTTACACCCTTCCCCTTGACGGGTTCTATGTCGTAAAGTGGATAAACGTCGAATAATTGCATGGCTTTTAGATTTTTATTTAAAAGAAATAAGTCTTTTTTGTGTAAAAAACAAGACAGATTAAAATTATGTGCAACACGAAAGCGGATAACTGCGTTTAGAAACATCAAAATTCATTTCTAAAATCATAATCGTAACGCATCATGAAACTATTAAAATTATTAGGTTTATTCCTCGCTCTTTCAATTGTAAGTTGTACAAAAGATCCTGCGGCTTGCTTTGAAACGAATAAGGGCAATCCAACAAAACTAAATGAAGAAATCCAATTTGACGCTTCATGTAGTGTAAATTCGGAAACATATTCTTGGGATTTTGGCGGTCTTGGCACTGCAACAGGCATAACCTCAAAATATAAATTCACAAAATCTGGCAAATATGTTATTAAACTAATAGCCAGCAAAAGTGGTAAAAATTCTGAATTTGTGCAGGAAATAACAATTCCTTAATCTCCATAAAACGCTGATAATCAATAGATTGTCAGCGTTTTTCTCTTTTTTTACTAAAAAATCGAAAAAATATGATGCCTTTGGCTTCATCAAGCTGAAAGCATGACTGAGGGGCCCTCTTTTGATATTTTTATTAATTGTTTCCCCCTAAAACGCTACCGCTTTCAATCGCAATCCTTCCGTATGCGGCAGCCCAAACATCAAATTCATATTCTCCACCGCCTGTCCACTCGCTCCTTTCAAAAGATTGTCAATCATGCTAATTATCAAGGCTTTTTCACCGTGTTTTGACACGTGAATAATCGCTTTATTGGAGTTCACCACTTGTTTCAAATTTGGGTTTTGCTCCACCACGTGCGTAAAAGGTTCGTCTTTATAAAATTCTGAATACAACTTCTTTAAATCATCTTCACACAAACTCGTACGGGTATATACGCTTGCATAAATGCCCCGTGTAAAATTACCCCGAACGGGCAAAAAGTTTATATCTGCTTGAAAATCGGTCTGTAACGCTTTAATACTTTCCGTAATTTCTTTTAAATGACGGTGTTTAAAAGCCTCATAAATCGACATATTATTATTCCGCCAACTAAAATGCGAAGTATCAGTAGGCTTTTGTCCCGCCCCCGTTGAGCCTGTGATAGCATGTACATGAACTTCATCGTGCAACAAACCCTGCGCCGCCAAAGGCAAAATACCCAACTGAATAGCCGTCGCAAAACACCCTGGATTAGCTACTCGATTAGCCGTTTTTATCGCTTCTTTATTCAACTCCGTCAAACCATAAACCCACCCCTCAGTATTGGCGTTAGGATTTGCACCCCAACGATAATCTTGTGATAAGTCAATGATTCTCAACGTGTTAGGTATATTATTTTTTTCTATAAAAACCTTAGCGTCGCCATGACCTAAGCATAAAAACATCACATCAACGCTCGCAAAATCCAATTTGTCGGTAAATCTTAAATCTGTATCCCCAATCAAATCAGCATGAACATCACTCAAAATATTCCCTGCATTGGACGAGGAATGTACCCACTCGATTTTTACTGAGGGGTGGTTTAAAAGGATTCTTAACAACTCGCCCGCCGTGTACCCTGCGCCGCCTACTATGCCTACTTTTATCATTTTACGTAAAATTATATTTCAAAAACAGTAAAAAAAAATCTAAAAAAGAACTTAAATTTGCTTGAATAAAACTTTAACTAAATAAGTGAAAAATGAGTGAACTTGAAAAAAATCGCCTTGATGCTTTAAT
>JAYTMW010000345.1:0-6731 GCA_043728105.1 Saprospiraceae bacterium
TGCCTCTTTATCAAACCCATTAAAACTTGTTTCGATAGAAATTAAAATCAAGGCTTCACTCGCATTTTCCAATCCAATAGTCGAATCTGTTTGAACCAAAGAGCCGTCGTGCTTGACAATTTTACACAAACTTGTGAACCGTGTGCCTTTCACATCATCATAAACAATAGCGTTTTCTATGTTGCCTCGGTAGTTCGGTTCGCAGTGAATAGGTGCTTTTCCTCTTGATGTCAACACGCCATTTTTTACATCATTTTTATATTTTAAAAGGCTATTAAAACGAATATTAAACGATAATTTTCCTTTTTCGCTCGCCGTCAAACGCATGATAATCGCTTTATTGGGGTTAGAAACAAAACATTCACGCTTGTAATTGACGCTGCCGATGCTATATTCCGTTGTCGCAATGGCTTGACCAATATCCAAAGTACGTTTATAATTCGTTGCCACCGAATCGTGTTTCATATCCAAAAACAGTGTTCCCAAAGGCGCATACGACTCTGAAAATTTGCCTTGCAATTTCCGATTCAAACTATCCGCTTTTCGATAATTTTCTTCCTTCAAAGCCGCCCGTACTGAGGGGAGGTGCTTGTGCGCATCCGCATTCATGTATGGGTCAACGGGCGTGCCTGTCCAAAGCGTGATGTCGTTCAAAAAAATCTTGTCGGATGCAATGCCACCATGCACGGTTGCACCTACTTTGCCGTTGCCCAAAACGAGTGCTTCCTCAAAAAATGTGGCGGGTTTACTGTACCAAAGCACTTTATCAGATTGTGCTGAGAGGTTTGAGAAAATTAAAAAAGATAGAATGACGAGTAGTGCGTTTCTCATTTTTTAATATTTAAATTTTTTATAATTCATATCGAATTGAAAACATCTATCATCTTGAAACCACCGATTTCAATCGGTGGGTAACAAACTACCTCTGTCCACATCTATCTTCTTTTCAAAACATCACATCTATACGTACATGATGTTGATGTTTTGAAAAGAAGATAGATGTATTTTGTGGGTTAGTGTAAGTCCATCGATTGAAATCGGTGGTTTCAAGATGATAGATGTCTTTAAGTGTTTTTTAATCACATAAATTGAAAAAAATTGTAGTTTCAAAACTTATTTCCCAACTGGTTTAGGCTTCAATTCAGTCGTATCCGTTGCAAAAGTAGGCACAACATAACCACCCGAATCAATCAAAACATTGGGCATAAGAGTCATCAGATTTTTATATTCTTCGGGTTTGATATTGGTTTGAAATAAGAATATTTTTTGCAATTGTGGTAAAGATTTCAAAGTTAAAACACCTCGACTTGTCACCTTCGTATTAACCAAACTTAAACTTGATAAATGCTTGAATATCAATAGTTTAGGTAAATCATTGTCATTAATTTGAGTATTGTTTAAAGACAGTTTAGTCAAATTTTCGCAGTTTTTTAAGAACATAAAAATCGTATCATTTAAGACCGCATCCGAGAGTTTTATCCAAGCAATATTTTTTGATAAAGCCTTCAAATGAGGCAACATCTCTGCCGTGATTTTAGAGCGATTGATAAAGTTGACACTCAAAAAAGGCTTATCATTTCCGATTGGAATGGCAACCACATTTATTTTTTTGAGCGCAATAATGTCAGATACTGAGGGGGCCGCCACTTCCACATTGGGCAAATCTTTCAACACAACAGTTGCCATTGTTGCAACCGCAGCCGCCCCAAAAAGAGCCTTAATGTTGGGTGAAGGATTGAGGTCTTTCACCGATTTGTGCATGTCTGCGCCTTGCGCAATCCACCATTTCAAAAGGTCAAATTCTTTGGTTGTAATTTGTGGTTTTTCCTTCGGCGGCATGTGGTCATCGTGGTTTAAGGGCAGTAAAATACGCTTAATCATCTCACTTTCGTCGGGTTTGCCGCTGACGAAAATAGGGCCATTTTCACCACCTTTCATCAAAAAAGCGGGCGAATCCATGCGCAATTTGCCTTTTTGTTTGCTTTCGTTGTGGCAAGCGTAGCATTTTTCTTTCAGAATAGGTTGGATTATATCTTCATAAGCCAGCGCTGTCTCAAAATTTGGTGTAAATACTGAGGGGCCCTTTTTTTCTACTTTTTTTTCTTTAAAATTAAATAAATAGTCAGAACCATGTGTCAAAGTGCCGCCCAAATGTCCTGTTATCGTTACGCCCAAAGCGGTTGCAAAGACCGTTGCCCCATAAAATTTAATCTTATTTTTTTTCTTTAAATAAAAGGCTAAAAAAGACACTACCGCAACGCTGATACCCAAATACTGATGCTGCGTCAAAGTATCGCCTTCATACTCTCCACTCAATGAAAGTATGTAGCCCGTAACGCATGAAAAAGCGGCGGTAATGCCACCCAAGAGCCAACTCAACTCAACGGCAGAGGTCAAAGAACCATACTTTTCTCTCCTTGATAAAAACTCAAAAAGTATGGCTAAAAGCAAAATCCCGATGGGCAAATGCACTAAAACGGGATGAAAATGTCCGATAAATGATGTCATTAATGATTGTAAAATGAATGATAAATTCGATTTCCCTTTATTCGATTTTTTTGACTCAAAATACTGAGGGGGTCTCTTCAAGATGCGTTTATGGCACATCTAAAAAATGAATTGATGAATATAAATCCTTTCAAAGAATTTTTACACTTTTTGATAAAATTTAAGTTCAAAAAACAAAAACGCCTTGTAAATCAATGACTTACAAAGCGTTTTTATTTTTAATGTTTCTTATAAAAAAGAAATTATTTCAACAATTGCTTGATGCGCTGATACTGTTGTTGATTTTTAGAAGTGCCGCTACAACCCGCTGTTTTCGCTTGGTCGTTTATATTTTGTACTCGATTCACGGGGCTTGGGTGCGTACTCATCCACTCAGGCGGCGAGCCTTCATTGCCTATTTTTTCAAAAAACCCAGCACTTCCAGCGGCATTATAGTTGGTTGAACAAAGGTAATGCACGCCCGTGTTGTCAGCATCTGTTTCATGCTCACGGCTGAATTTCAGGCCAACCAAGGCTGATGTCAATTGCGCCGCAGTCAAAACGGCTTGTTGCGTTCCTGACCCACTGTTTCTTGTAGCCGCTTGCGCTCCAATGCCCACGAGGGCTGAAATGCCATACGACTGAACCATTTGACGCATCGAATGACGATTGTCAGCGTGGGCAATTTCGTGACCCATGACCCCTGCGAGTTGGTCTTCCGAATCCAAATATTTTATCAAGCCTGTATAGACATAAATGTATCCACCGGGTGTGCAAAACGCATTCAACGTTTTATTGTTATTGATAATTTTGACCGTCCATGGAAAATCGTTGCGGTGAACCACCGTACCCGAATTAAGAATTTTGGTCGTGATGCCTCGTACATAATTATAGACTTCTTCGTTGCCTCGCTCTGGCAAAACAGGATATTCGGTCGGTTTACTGGCAATTTCTTGACTGACTTGTGAACCCATTTTAACATCTTCTGACACATCGGGCATCAAAGCTGTTATGATGCCTTGCCCTATTTTACATTCAAGTGCGGTGAACATCAAAACCAATAATGCGATGTATGGAATTTTACTTTTGAGTGATTTCATACTGATAATTTTTAATTTATAAAAAACTGATTGTGAATAAGTTGCGTAGTTTTTATTGTTTTTATTTTGAAAAATAAATGATTATGCGTTGTACTATGCGGATAAATCCGATTCGTGAGATTAAAATTATATAGTCCCATCGGGACGGGTCATATTGTAGCGGTGGATTTTAATCCGCCGAATTATGTAACGTATTTTTAATTGAGTCCCATCGGGACGGCACATTTAATCTTTTATATACACCGTGCCTACGGCACTCGATTAGGTTTTTGCTCCTTTTCGGCGGATTGAAATCCACCGCTACAATATGAGCCGTGCCTACGGCACTTTATATTTTTAATCGCTCAAGTCGGTTAAAACCGCCGCTACAAAAACCATTTTAGATATTTTTTTTTAAGAAAATAAGAAAGGAGTAGTTTCCTCTCTGCTTCGATTGAACCTATCAAGTAATTGAAGGTTTTCGGATTTGTACATTGGTGGTTTTCGGATAAATCCGTAAGCTACCGACGCACAAAACCAAAGCCTCACAATTACCACGAAACGTTCAATCGAAGCACGGAGGAAACTACCTCTTTCTTATTTTCCTAAAAAAAAAATATCTATACGGAAAACGAAAACAGATTTATCTTATTTTCATCTTAATACCCTACATAATATTTACTCACTGTTTTTGCTACGCAAAAAAGCGTGCAAACGTGATTTTTCTATGGATTGAAGCTGTTTTTGAGAGAAAAATTGAAAATTTTTCTCTCAAAAACAGCTTCAATCCAAAAAAAATCCTCAAAAACATTTTTTTGCGCAGCAAAAACGAGGCGTGAACATTTTATGTAGGGTTTTAAAATTTTCACTACAACATAAACGAAGAACATGCTTCTAAGATTATCTTCTAAAAAAGCTGTCAAAGGTATTTAAGAGCAATTTAACTTTTTGTCATAATTGTGACAGAAAGCTAAATAAGAATAAAGAGGTTTCCTGTGAAAATGAAATCCACCGTTTTATGAGAGGTAAAACAGGCGTTGATTTTCAGCCTTCACTACCCACCCTAATTACGCAATTACGCAATTACTCAATTACCCAATTACCCAATAACTTATTACCTTCGCCACATGGATAGCATCAACCCAAATTTTTCTTTCAACACCCAACGACCGACCCCCTCAGTATCGGCGATGGTGGAGGGCATTTTGCAAGGAAATCGAGTGGTTTTGAGCCAAGCCATAACGCTCATTGAAAGCACCCGAAGCGAGCATCAAGCATTGGCGCAACAAGTCATTGAAGCCTGTTTGCCTCATGCGGGCGGTAGTGTGCGGGTTGGTATTACAGGTTCGCCCGGGGTTGGGAAAAGTACATTTATTGAAAAATTAGGGCTTCATATTTTAGAAAAAGAACATCAATTGGCGGTGCTTGCCATTGACCCTTCGAGTCAGCTTTCGAGGGGCAGCATTTTGGGTGATAAAACCCGTATGGCGCACCTTTCTATGCACCCGAAAGCCTATATTCGTCCTTCGCCAGCGGGGAATACGCTTGGTGGTGTGGCGCAAAAGACCCGTGAAAGCATCATTTTATGTGAGGCGGCAGGGTTTGATGTCATTTTTATTGAAACCGTTGGCGTAGGGCAATCTGAAACGGCGGTGCGCTCGATGACAGATTTTTTCCTTCTTTTGCTATTGCCCGGGGCTGGTGACGAGCTGCAAGGCATCAAACGGGGCATCGTTGAAATGGCGGATTTAATAGCCGTCAACAAAGCCGACGGCGACCGTGAAATGATGGCAAAACAAGCACAGGCTTTTTATAAAAATGCCCTTCATTTATTTCCAGCAAAAGAAAATGGTTGGACTCCACAGGTGTTAACTTGTTCGGCTTTGTCGGGGAAAAATATTGCTGATATTTGGCAATTAGTCATTGATTATCAACGCTTTACACAAGATAATAATTTTTTTTATGACAATCGAAAAGAGCAATCTCGTTATTGGTTGCACGAAACAATAGATCAATCGCTCAAACAAAAATTTTACGGCACCCCCTCAGTATTGAGCCGTTTGAAAGACATTGAACAAGCTGTTTTAGAAGGAAAAATATCATCATTTAAAGCTGCCAAAGAATTGTTGAAACAATTTTTCACCACATAAAATTCATCGTTTATCATTCATACTTCATCATTAAAAAATTATGTTTTCTATCCTCATACCTACTTGGAATAATCTTGAAATGCTGAAATGCTGTATCGAAGCAATTCGGCAAAACTCAGCTTATCCGCATGAGATTATTTTGCACATCAATGAAGGCAGTGATGGCACTGTTGAATGGGCAAATACTGAGGGGGTAGCCTATACTTTTAGTGCAGAAAACATAGGTATTTGTAAAGCCATGAATTTGGCTTTTTCCAAAGCTACTAAGGATTTGATTGTGTATCTGAACGATGATATGTATGTGCTGCCTAATTGGGATAAAGTTTTATCAGAAGAGATACAAACCATTGATAATCAATACTTTATGCTTTCCTCAACGCTCATTGAGCCTACGCCACACGGCCACCCGTGCATGATTTTTGGTGATTATGGACGTGATATTCCTCTGTTCAAAAAAGAAAAATTACTTTCGGAATATCAAGATTTTAAGATGAATGATTGGTATGGTGCGTCTTGGCCTCCCTTTGTAGTGAGTCGTGAGGCATGGGAAAAGATAGGAGGATTCAGCGAAGAATTTAGTCCTGGCATGTATTCTGACCCAGATTTTACGATGAAACTGTGGCAAATCGGTTGCCGTATTTTCAAGGGTTTGGGTGAAAGTCGAGTCTATCATTTTCAATCACGCTCGACAGGTAGGATTCAAAAAAATGATGGTCGGCGGCAATTTATGCAAAAATGGGGCTTGCCCGCTTCCGCTTTTTACAAGCATTATTTACGCATGGGAGAGCGTTATGAAGGTATTTTGCAAGAACCGAATAATAGAATTGCTTTGTTATTTGAGAAGATAAAGGCGTTTTTTTATAGATGAAAATGAACCAAAGATTGAACTGATATGACTGATTTACAGTGATTTTTTCTGATTTAAAATCCCTTAAAAAATCAGTATAAATCAGTCTTATCAGTTCAATCTGTGGTTCATTTTCGTTTATAAAGCATTGATTATCAAGACATTCGG
>JAYTMW010000346.1:0-1590 GCA_043728105.1 Saprospiraceae bacterium
TGTAAGTGTTTGTTGTTCATAGCTTTATAATGGGTTTGTTATCTAAATACGGTGACATAACCTTTCTGGGGTGGAGTAGCGGCAGTCTTTTTAAATAAGTAGAAATAAGTGCCGTCAGGCAATGAAAGGTTTTTATACGTGCCGCGCCAATTATTCTGATATGGTTTAGAGAAAAAAACACGGTCGCCCCATTCATTAAAAATCATCATTTCGCTGTCAGGGTTATCGTCAGACAAACATGGGATTCTAAATTCGTCGTTCAGTCCGTCATCATTTGGGGTGATGACTGAGGGGACTCTACAAGTGTCTGCACTAACGATACCCTGTGCCTTCAGCGATAAATCGGGAAATACAAAAAAGATTAGTAAAGGGTAGAGAAATTTGTTCATGGTTCATATTTCTAAATTAATATGATAAAAAATCAATGCTAAAAATCGGTTAAAGGAAAGGTCTTAATTCAGTGATGTTCATAAAATTTGTTGCAATATTCAAAATTAAGGGATTTTTTTTTAAAATATGATTTTTTTTAATAGAATTTGAATATCATTAACAATTTATGCTTTGTAAAGCTTGAATGGTGCGGTATTTTATAGGCTTTATTGATGTTTACCCCCTCAGTATTTTCGGCTCACTCTAAAAAATAATGGCTAACTTGTGGCTCATAATTGGCTCACTTTAAAAAATAATGGCTAATTTGTGGCTCATAATTGGCTCTTTTTTAAAAATAATGGCTAAAGAAAGTATAGGTTTTGTGCACAACCCTACGAGGGTCTAAATAAAGCAAACCCCTATAAAATCTTAGATTTTATAGGGGTTTGCTTTATTTAGACCCTCGTAGGGTTTATCCTATAATTTACATAAATTATTCATTCAAAGCCCAATCATATTCAACATAACCGATTTTTGCTTTACTATCCACCTTACTCACGGCGTAGCGATTGATAAACTCAGTAATATTATAAAAATCCTTTCCGTACCAATCAAATATTTTTGAAACCTTTATTTCACCTCCCTTCGACAGGGCATTTGCTTTAGGGTCATTGATAAATTTCTTCGTCCGACTTTCCAAGAGAGCATTGAGGTTTTTACCTGTAAATGCTTGATTTAAAAGCGGCGGGCAGGATTTCGCTGCGCAATTAATAGCGAAGTGAATCCGCGCATCGCCCATTGGTCGGAGGATATTATTTTCAATATCGTTCAATGAATATGTTTTGTCGCCCAATTTCACGCGTTTCACATCCCACGTTTTACCACCGTCCAATTTGGTGATACTACTGAGGGGGTAGTTGTCAACAATGGTTTTCATAGTCGCAGCGTTATATGCGTTGATCCAGTAAGCGAATTTTTCGTTTTTACTCCAACTATCAACGGGTGTATTATCTGAAAGCGTTTTGAGGTATGCTTCGAGGGCTGCTTTATCGGCTTTGAGATTTTTATAATTCACTTTACCAGTTGCAGCAACGTGCTTTTTCAATAATGTATCAAATGCTTCATGACTCGGTTGAGCAAAACTGAAAGCACTTGACAATAAAACAATGAATAGAACGATTAAATTTTTCATTTTTGAATGTGGTTAATAAGATGAATACG
>JAYTMW010000347.1:0-2390 GCA_043728105.1 Saprospiraceae bacterium
TTTAAAGAGTGAATAATAATTTTTTAGAGGTAATACGTACTAAAAATACGCATTATAATAACAACACAAATATATGACTAAAAATATGATTTAGAACACCCCATTTATAGGGGTTGTTATACTGTTAGACCCAACCCATCCGAATGGCTTTGGCAATCAACTCAACTGCGGTGTTGGTCTCCGTTTTTTGAAGTAAGAGCTTTCGATATTTATCCACGGTTAGTTTGCTGATGCCTAAGGTGTCGGCAATTTCTTTGGTCAATTTTCCATCAATCATTAAGACAATAATATCTCTTTCTCGATTTGTTAAAAAACTGGATGGTTTATGTACCGCTTCTATGCCGCCCATGTCTATGTAAGAAGGTTCGCCGTCGTAGCCAATGAGCGAGAGAATCATCCTATTGTCGGTTTTCAAATCTGAGATGTCGGTATGCACGGTTAAGGTTCTGAAAACGGCTCCTTGTTCGTCGTGTTCAATGACGACAGTTTGTTGCAACACACGTATATATGTACCGTCTGCTTTGCGCACCCGATAGTCGTAGCGCATTTTATACTTCATTATTTGTTCGATGGAGAACTTTTCAAAAAACTTGATGAGGAACGTCTCAAAATTTAGGAAATGGGGTAGGTCTTCTGGATGAATGTGATTCAGCAAATAGGTTAAATCAAAATCCTCAATTTTATGACCTAATACAGTTTCAACCTGTGGACTTACGACATCGAACTTGGATTCTGGAAGATTGAACACCATATAATACCAATCGCCCACTTGAAACATGTTGAACAATACTTTATGAATGTCTAATTCAAATTGGAGGGCGTTGTCTGATTTTTTCCCTTGGGTAATGGGTTGCCATATTTTCAGGAAATCCCGATTGATTACGTTTTTCATTGGTGGTTGATTTTGTTTTTTGGAAATTGGTTCTTACACGGATTTAAGGATTTAAAAGATTTAAAAGATTTTTTAGTCCTCAAATCTTTTAAATCTTTTAAATCTTTTAATCCGTGTACATAATCCTTTGCAGCAAAATAGTTATAAATTTAGTATGAATTTCTACCAATAATTACTGTTTAAATGCACCTTAAAAAGAACGGTACAAAAATAAAACAATTTTTTCAGAGTCAGATACAGAAATAATAACTGGTCGTTTTTTCAAACAGTTGGTAAAAATTGAGTCATTTTTTATTTTTTTTTACCAATTGTTTTAAATAAGTGCCACTTGTTACTTTGTTATATTTATTGATTTATAACTTATTATATTTGCAATATATAAAGTACCCATTAATATAAATAATCAAAATAAAAGGAAGTTAAACAAGCATTATTGCCGTATCAATCAGTTCACGATTTCCGAAATATTTTGATTGTGTTTCTAATTATTCGTTTGTCATTATTTTTAAAAAGATATGATAAATCCATTCAGCTAATTTTTTTGATAGTAAAAGACCAGAGGAAATATGTAAAAACAAACCATGAAACAGTGTTGCTTACCTATTTTATTCTACTACACAAATAAACATCTATTCGTAACTATTTCGCCACGAAGGTTTGGCGATGATAAATAGAGAACGCTCCCTATATTGGGGGTATGGAAATATAAAATTTGAATAGACATTTGCAAAACCATATTGAAATTAACTATTAGGTGTTTACACGGATTAAAGGATTTGTAGGATTAAAGGATTTTTTTAAATCTATCTAAATCAAAAAATCCTTAAATCTTTTAAATCCTTTAATCCGTGTAAAAAACTTATAATTAACCATTAACTGAAAAACAAAAAAAACAATGAAAATTAATCTAAGTAATACCCCAAACTATCTTGCCACTGGCTTTTCCACTTAGAATCCATTGATTCTATGCTCACTTTTTAACGTGTTCCAAGACGTGTTGTCTCATGGGATTTAGCCACTTTATTGCTCTGAATCAAGCTTTTAAATATATAAACAACTATATTTTTCAACGTTTTAAAATCCCCTAATCATGAGAGTATCTACTTAACCCAATGCCTTTTTTTTAAATTAATTAACCAAATTTTTTAACAATTTCATTTCAATAAAAAAAAATACCACATGAAAAAATTATTTACGTTACTCATTGCGCTCTTTTCTGTTTTGAGCATGAGTTGGGGAGTTGAAACTGCAACTACCCCTATTTTATCAGCTACCAAGATTTGTATTTCTCCTCCGTTTACGCCTTTAGGGGTGAGTTTTAATTACTCTGGTGGTTTACCCAATACTTCAACTACGGTTCAAATACAACTGGGTAATGATGCTTTTATTACTACCATAAGTACGACAAATTTTGTTTTTACGACCGATGCATTAGGCAATGCGTCAATTAGTACAACGATAAATCTCGTAACGCCAATTCCAGCCAATACGGATGGAG
>JAYTMW010000348.1:0-3878 GCA_043728105.1 Saprospiraceae bacterium
GTTTCTTTGCCCGCCGTGCGTTCAGTTTGCTTCGTAGTTTCGTCCACCCAAGTGACTTTTTCCGTAGTTTTCACCTCGCCATTTGACGTAACAGATTCCTTCAAACGATTTTGTGCATCATACGAATTTTCTGACTCACTGACCACTTTGTCACCATCGGTTTTGGTAACCGTTTTTTCGAGATTACCTTTTTTGTTATACTTAAATTCTGTCACCAAAACGGAAGCCTCACTTTCTCTTTTTTCAACCAAAACACCGTTTTCGTCAAATTGATAAATGACAGCACGAGGCTCTTTTTTTGACCCTGTTTTGACTTCCAAAAGTGCTACTTGCTCGATTTTATATTTTTTGACATAGTTTTTATCAGTGACATCGCCCATGAAAAAAACCTTTTGTCCAAAGCTCAATGAAGCCAAAACAAAAACAAAGGAAAAAGTCAAAACTTTAGATAAATGATTCATGATTTCAACGGAAAATTTATGGTGGAATTTTTTTTTATAGTTATTGGTTTGATACCCTCTTTATGTACCAAAACATATACCATTTCTCATTTATTCGTGTAAAACAAGATTAAATTATCGTTATTGGTAACAAGTAAATAATAAACAGGTCATTTTTTTTTGAAACACAACTTGTCCCGACCTTCATCGGGATAAGCACGTAGGACACATAGTTTTTAGGAGCAATCTTTATAACTCGTTGAAAATCAAACAATTCCATATTGGTCTATGTATTCTATGTGCCTATCCCGATGAAGGTCGGGACAAGTTGTGCTTTAAAAAAATCTTTACTTAGACCATGTTATTTTTTACTTGTTACTTAGTTGCTTTATTAGATATTTTTTTTAAGAAAATAAGAAAGAGGTAGTTTCCTCCGTGCTTCGATTTAACTTTCCGAATGATTTTTATGAATGGTTTTGTGCATTGATTGAGCACCCAACCAATGCACAAGACCCAAAGCCTTCCAATTTCTTGATAGGTTAAATCGAAGCACGGAGGAAACTACCTCTTTCTTATTTTTATAAAAAAAAATATCCAATATATGCCGCAGGCAAGTGCCAAATTTTAACAGCCAAAATAAAGGTTTAGCGCACTCATTTTTGCAACAAAATACTGAGGGGGTCGTACATTTGCTTGATAAAGTATTTGAATTTTTAATAAATGTTTGAATCTCTTTGGGAGACTCATCTTTTTTGTTATTTTTGCATAATTATAACCTAAATTCAGTAAGTTATAAATTACGTTTTCAATCTAACTCATTGAAAATCAATTGATTAACATCATTTTTTAACAGTAACCAAAACTAAGGTAACTTTGGCACTTATCAAATCAATTTCGGGCATAAGAGGAACTATCGGCGGCAAGTATGGCTCGAATCTCACAGCGCAAGACATCGTGGAATGTACAGCGGCGTTCGGAACATGGGTTCTGAAACACAAAGAAGGCAAAAAAGCTAAGGTGGTTATTGGTCGTGATGCCCGCATTTCGGGTTCAATGGTCAGTAGCATTGTCGTCAATACGCTCATTTCATTGGGCATTGATGTCGTTGATTTAGGTCTTTCAACCACGCCGACCGTTGAAATTGCCGTGCCTGATGAACACGCAGACGCAGGTATTATTTTAACCGCAAGCCACAATCCAAAGGAATGGAATGCGCTGAAATTATTGAATAACAAGGGCGAATTTATCTCTGCACAAGAAGGTACAGAGGTTTTAGATTTGATTGAAACGGGCGAAATTAAATATGCGGAAGTAGATGATTTGGGTCATTATTCTCAAAACGACACCTACATTCAAAAACATATTGATAAAATATTTGCTTTACAACTCGTTGACGTTGAAGCAGTTAAAGCAAAAAACTTTCGTGTCGTGGTTGACCCCGTTAATTCTACGGGTACGCTTTCCATCGTACCGCTTTTAGAACAAATGGGCTGCGAAGTGCATCTAATAAATGGCGATGTAACAGGTTATTTCGCTCACAATCCTGAGCCATTACCAGAGAATTTGCATCAATTATCAAAAGAAGTTTTGAACAAAAATGCACACATCGGCATCGCTGTTGACCCCGATGTGGATCGTCTGGCTTTCGTAAGAGATGATGGTGAAATGTTTGGTGAAGAATATACTTTGGTCGCTATTGCTGATTATATTTTGAAGAAAACGCCCGGTAATACGGTTTCAAATCTAAGCTCAACGAAAGCATTAAAAGATGTGACCGAAAAACATGGACAACGCTACGAAGCGGCGGCTGTTGGTGAAGTGAACGTGGTGACAAAAATGAAAGAAATCAATGCCATCATCGGTGGCGAAGGCAACGGCGGGGTCATTTATCCAACTTTGCACTACGGACGTGATGCAATGGTAGGCGTGGCTTTGATGCTTACGGCTTTGGCGGAATTCGGAAAACCGCTTTCATTTATGCGAAAACGCTATCCTGAATATACAATTGCTAAGAAAAAATTGGACTTGCCTAAAAGTATGAACGTGGACGATGTGTTGAACAGCCTCGACGAAAAATATGCTTTGATGAAATCTTGTACACGCAGCCGCATCGACGGTTTGAAAATAGAATTTAATGATGGCAATTGGATTCACATGCGCAAATCAAACACCGAACCCATCATTCGGGTTTATGCCGAAAGTACATCAGAAGTGATTGCCGATAATTTGATAGATAAAATCAATCGTGATATTTATGAGATTATGAATCCGCAAGAGGCATAAATGAGTAATGAAATTCGCAAAATTTTATTCTATTCATTCTGATTAAAAATTCTATTTATTCTGATTAAAAATTCTATTCATTCTGATTTGGAAAACTGAACTTTAATACAAGCCGATAACTGACCCCTCAGTATCGGCTTCTTTTTTTTGAATAAAAAATGGAGGAATCATAAAAGTTAACGCCGTTTCCATCTAAAATTTGTAGTTTTGCAAGTCAAATTACATAAGAAAAATGCAAAGAATCTATTTCGACAACGCCGCCACCACACCCATTGCTCCCGAAGTGATTGACGTAATGATGGATGCACTCAGAAAACTCTACGGAAACCCATCAAGCATCCACGCAGACGGACGCAACGCTCGTGCAGCCATCGAAGAAGCTCGCAAAACGGTTGCAAAATGCCTCAATGCAAGCATCGGTGAGATATTTTTTACATCTGGCGGCACAGAATCAAACAATATGATTTTAAAAAATGCCGTACGTGATTTGGGCGTTCAACGCATTGTTACGTCTGCGATTGAGCATCATTGCGTTTTACACACAGCTGAATCGCTGGCACACACGCAAGGTGTTGAACTTATTTTTGTTAAAATTGATGAAAAAGGGATTGTAAATCTTGAAGATTTAGCTAAAATACTGAGGGGGTCGGATAAAAAAACAATGGTCTCACTCATGCACTCAAACAATGAAATTGGGACGATGATTGACCTTGGAAAAGTAGGCAATATTTGTGCAGAAAATAGCGCATATTTTCATAGTGATACTGTTCAAACATTGGGCTATTTTCCTATAAATGTTTCTAAATTAAACATCCATTTTTTGACGGGAGCCGCCCACAAATTTCATGGGCCAAAAGGCGCAGGATTTCTATATATCAATGGAGATTTGGCTCTAAAACCATTCATTGAAGGTGGCTCACAGGAGCGAAATATGCGAGGTGGCACAGAAAATATTGCGGGTATTGTCGGTCTCGCAAAAGCGTTAGAATTGGCGCATGACGACATGGAAGAACGACATGATGAAATTTTAGGCATACGTAACTACTTGAAAAACAGGCTGTTATGCGAGTTTGAAGACATCCAATTCATCGGAGATACTGAAGGGTCGTTTCATTACAAGGTTTTGAATGTCTCATTTCCACCATCGCCCAAAGC
>JAYTMW010000349.1:0-1910 GCA_043728105.1 Saprospiraceae bacterium
GTCCAATTTCCCGAATGATGAATGATGAAGATTAAATTTAGGACCCCTCAGTATTTTATCCAAAATATATCCTTTTACGCTGTTTTTTGAACGAAATTAATGAATGTAAAACAATTAATTAAGTTTCGCAATTAATTGGTAATCAATTACTTACAAAGAAATCATTTCCCAAATTCATAAGCATTATTTAAAAGAAAAATGTAAGCAAATAAGCGTAGATTTAAAAGCGCGGCAACGTTTAAAAATTAGTGAAAGAAGGGTTAAACGAAGCCTTAATCCACATCAAATTGTGCCATGGGCAAACTATGAGAAAACTAACATTCAGATTGTTCGAGTGCATAACAAATTGTCCTCACGCTGCTTTTTTATAGTTTCTGATTAGGTCAACAATATTGTCCCATTTTCCGCTTAAATTAGCCACTTTCAAGTTGAGCATATTTTGGACTCTTTTTTCTGTCCATCTTTGTCCAGAGCGTTTCATTCTTTGTTGAACGACTGTTCTATGTGATGCTTCAATTGCGCCAGAGCCAATACAAAGATTTTGTTTTATATATTCGGGATAATTCATTCGATAAGCATTGGTATTCAGATAGTTAAGCACTTTTCGGCGTTCTTCCTCGACCGTTTTAAGCGTTACTTCTGTTTGTTCTATACCCTTAATTACAGGCACTATCCCTTGTTCTATGAGCATTTTTTTATAGACTGAAAGTTGCTGTTTTCGGACTATTTTGTCTTTTTCAGCGAATTCTAACCATGTTGCAATATGTTTAACGCCATGGGTATAATCCAAAATTTGGGTAGCTTTTGGATAATTTTCACTTATCCAAAGGCGCATCCAAGGCGCACCGTCGGTTAAAAAAATGAGGTTTGCTCCCAGTCCATCGAATACATCGATTTGTTTCTCGAAGGACTGAATAAAATCTACATGGCTACCTAAGTGTGCGGCATATAAAGACGCACTCAGTTCTTGCCGTTTATCACTTAGGCGGGTAAGCGCACTTTGTTTGAAGATGCGACCTACTTTTACTTCTTGCCATTTGTCTTCGCGGGTCAAAACCATCGAACCATCGGCTTGTACGTAAACAACTTCTTTTTCTTGAAGGGTGGAGAATAAAGTTTGACTGTCGGATTCGCCAACCAAACCCGCGCTCAATTCGCCGTAAGTATTCGTCACACGATGAATTTGCATAGCGTTAATATCAATACGTAAAAATTTATTAATCAACGTGTTACACGAACCGTAAACATCATTTTGACCAGAAAATACAAGGCGTTCTTGTAAATAAGGGCTGATAAAGTAACCGGATACAGGAACACCATAAACGTGAACGCTCGCTATGTCAATTTGTCCGAACCGCGTTTGAAACTTTTTTTTTTACGCGGATTGCTTGGTAAATCACTGATAATACCTTCAAGCGATTCTTTACCAAATTCAGTGTAAAGTTCATCAAATTTTGACTCAAAAGCATAGAAATCTTGCTTAGTGTCATCCAAGTTGACCGATAATTTATCATAAAAGGCAGAGGCTTTTTCTAAAAAAGCAGTCTTGCTAAGTGGTAACTTTGCCATATCAAAAATTTAAGAGTTTTGGCAAAGATAGACGTTTGGCGGAAAATGGTAAATTTGTTATGCACTCAATATTTTTAAGAAAATAGCTCCAATGGCAAGCTTTTAAAATCAAATAATACAAGAGTATCCCTTTTGCCCTATTTGTTGCAATAAACGATTTTATACTGAGGGGTCCCCTTTTGAATGTTCTAAATGACAAAAGCCTTGCACCGTTTACACGGACAAGGCTTATTGTTAATTTAAGTTGGCAACGACCTACTCTCCCACACTCAGGGGTGCAGTACCATCGGCGCAATTGAGCTTAACGACTCTGTTCGGAAAGGGAAGAGGTGGATCCTCAA
>JAYTMW010000350.1:0-4606 GCA_043728105.1 Saprospiraceae bacterium
CGCTTTTTTGCTTGCCCAACAACCACTTTTTCGGGCGCATCATCAGGCTGTATATTTTGTGGATTTTCTATCATATTTATTGCAAAATATTGAACGCAGCGGAATCCCGAATGCCTTCGGAACTGAGGGGGTCTGTATTAAACGCCTCATTCAGTTATAGCTACAAATTTAGGCAAATAGTTATGTGAATTAAGTTAATAAACGTTTAAAGTTTGTTTAAATTTGATGCAAAAGTAGCGTTTTTGATGCACTTTGAAGGGTGTTTTGGTTTTTTATTTGTTAGAAAAAATGAAATGTAAAATACTGAGGGGGTATCTTTCAAATCCTCTTAAAACAAAAAAAGGAACTGCATCACTGCGATTCCTTTTTTTAATACAAGAGGATTCTTATTAATTTTCCTTACTAAGTATCTGTAAAACCTCAGCTATCATAACGTCAGTGAGGTCACCTTTATATTCTTTTTGATTGAAAATTTTCTCTAATTGTTGTTTCTTTTCAACAATTGTCTTAGTGAAAGCTGATTTTTTGAATTTTAGTTCTTTGAAATCCTTATCGTTTGTCTTGATGAAATAGCGATGATTGTCTTCAAATTCATCATATTTCCGTGTATCTACGTATGAATTGCCTTTCTCATCGTGCCGAACCAATTTTTTAGAGGGCAATTTTATAAGTTTATATTTTTCACTTAAAAAAATGACTTGAAATAATTTATTAGCATCTCCCTCACCTGGCACTTCGGCTTTAAAGTATGTAACTTCTTTGCCATTCATTCTCAATTTAAAAATCTCCACTTCATTATTAAATAAGGTAATTTCTTTGCCCGTTGATTTGAATTTCACTTGAACACCATTCTCATGTTCATCAAACTTGTATTCCATCTCAGTCGTGTAGTGGCGATTGTTGGTCATCCAAATTTCACCAGTGCTGTATTCTTCGTTAAAAAAACGAGAACCTTTAATGCCTTCATAGCGCAAATCAAAAAGTGGAATAATCGGCGCATTCGTTTGAGTGGTCAGATTATCCAATTTCGTTTGAATGTTACTCAGATTGGCGTTTACCTGTGCAAACATTGTAAAGCACGAGAAGATTAATAAAGTAACGACTATGTTTTTCATTTTTCAGCAGATTTTAAAGTGACAATTGGCTAAACATTATTTAAAAAGCACTAAGGAATGAAACAGAAATAAACTCCACCATTTAAAAGATTCTTTTTACGATTAAGCCATTCTATTTTTCAAGCAATAGCCCGATATTACTTGAAAAATATAAGGGCTTACTCAAAAAAATAATTCTCCTAATTCTCCTAAATGGTGGACTTTATTTCTGTTTCATTCCTAACCCCTCAGTATTTTGACAAAATTATATCATTATAACGAAAAAAGGAACTGTCTTGCGACAATTCCTTTGTAATATTTTATTTCAGAAAAATAAAATATTTTATTTCACTTTGTTAACAACTGCCGTAAACGCATCGTAATTATTCAAAGCCAAATCAGCCAAAACTTTACGATTCAATTTCACACCTGCTTTATCCAATTTGTGAATGAAAACAGAGTAGCTCAAACCCAACGGGCGAACACCTGCGTTGATACGAGCAATCCAAAGACGGCGGAAAGCACGCTTTTTTAATTTACGACCTACATAAGCGTAAGCCATAGCATGGTCAACGGCATTTTTTGCAACCGTATAAACCTTAGAACGTGCGCCAAAATAACCTCTCGCTGCTTTCATTATTTTCTTGCGGCGAGCGCGTGACGCTACGTGATTCACTGAACGTGGCATATCTAAAATTTTTTAGTACAAAACAGAGGCTGAATCAGTAATTATCGTAATTTTTGTAATTGTGTAATTACTCATTTACCTAATTACTAACTAACTCTTGTGTTCTGCTTTCTCGTTAAAAAAACAAATTTTACTTAAAGCGTAATCACTGAATTTTGAATTAATCTTTTGAAATTAAATATTAGAACACATTGTAACTAATAACTAATAACCAATAACTAATCACTAAATTAATGATTGCTGCTCATTCCCAACATCGTCTTTACACGTGGTAAATCAACCGCAGCTACCAAGTTTGTACCAACTGTACGACCTTTCGCTTTGCCTGATTTCTGACGCAATCTATGACGGTGGTTTGCGCCCAAATGCTTAACTTTACCACTTGCGGTAACTTTAAAGCGTTTTTTTGCGCCTGACAACTTCTTTAATTTTGGCATGGATTGTTAATTTTTTAAAATTGAGGTGCAAAAGTAGTCTTTTCTCACAAAAAAGAAAAGGCAAACCGCAATTTTTTTTCAAAATCACGAATTGCCTTTCTTTTTTAGAATAATGAATGATAAATAATGAACGATAAATTGCATAAATCATTGATTATCAGTGATTTGCGTATTTATCATTCATCATTCATAATTTATCATTATACTACTTTCCTTTCTTCTTCGATATAATGGTAACAGACATACGCTTGCCTTCCAATTTTGGCAACGCTTCGGGTTGTCCGTGATCTTCAAGAGCTTGTAGGAATTTGAGTAAAAGCAATTCACCTCGATTGATGAATGTGATACCACGACCTTTAAACTGCACGTAAGCTTTCACTTTTGCACCATCTTGCAAAAACTCAATCGCATGACGCACCTTAAATTCAATATCATGTTCGCCCGTTTCGGGTGTGAAACGAATTTCTTTGATAACCGTTTTCACGGCATTCGATTTCATCTCCTTTTCACGCTTCTTTTTCTGATAAAGGAACTTTGAATAGTCAACGATACGACAAACAGGCGGTACAGCATTTGGCGTGATTTCCACCAAATCGAGTTCTGCTTTGTCTGCCCATTGCAATACATCTTGGGTTTTAAAAATGCCTGGTTTGATGTCAACACCTACTAATTCACTCAATTCTTCGAGTGCATCGCCCACGAGACGAATTTCTGGAACACGTATTAAAGCGTTTAAACGATGCTCTGGTTCAACTTCCTTTCTGGGTTGGAAATTATTAGGTTTGGGTCTGAATATTTTTGCCAATTAATAATTGATTTAGTTAAAAAAAAAGTACAAAACTTGATACAAATTGACTTTTACGTTTTATCAAGTTTAAAGATTTGCGAAAATACAAGAAAAAAGAAAATAACAACCAATGGTTTTCTTTTTTTTTGAAAATACTTTGAAATGAGTGTTTTAAAGGGAAGTGTGTGAGCCGATTATTTTATCTATTTGGCTCAAAAATACACAATAAATAAGCCGATTAGCATATCTAATCCGCTCATTTAAAAAAAAATTAAAAATAAAGACTTTATTAATCTGATGATAAATTAAAAATGAGGAGTGATTAATCTCATAAGTCATTGATAATCAATTATTTACAGAAATATAAAAAGTCGATTATTTACTTTGAGCTTCTTATCAATAAGTTACAATTCTTCGTTCATAACTCATAATTACAACAAAAACGATTCTACCTGCCTCCAACTATGCGCCCGTGTATAACCATATTCAATTTCTTTATCAAAAACATTGTGATGCGCATTGAAAAGAATACCCGTTCCGTCAAAAACATTCAGATTTTTGATGTGATCATCAATCATATAATCAGCGTTGATGATGCTTTTGAAACCACAAAAAACAGTATTGCGGACATCAATAAAATCAAAATGACGACCCAACCACTCAATTTTTTCAGGCACCGATGACGGAATATAATTTGCCGCCGACACCACAAAAACCTCATAATTTTTATTCAATTCATACACAACCCGTTGTGCTTCTTCCATAACAGGCAAATCACGGTAAAAACCAAGTTCATAAATCCAATCTAAAACGACTTGACGGTGTTCCGTAGGCACGGCATCTTCTATGAGTTTTCCGTTGAGTTCTTTTTCGGTGAGGTGATAATTAAAAGTTTCTTCGTAACGTTTTACAATTTTGTTCACGGTGAATGCCATGACTTCATCCATGTCAATAGCGATGCGTTGTTTGCTCATATATGTTAGTAGTTTATAAAAAAATCATGCTTGTTTCTTAAAAAAATAAAAACCGATGACCCACACAAGAGGAATCAAATCGGTTTAAATTATTTTCAAGTGCAAAGTTAAGTCTTTTTTAAGACATTGAATCGCTTAGAAAGAGCATTTTTTAGATGTTGCTATTCGGCTATATGTTTTGTGGGGGCTTTTGTAGCGGCGGTTTTAACCGCCGAATACGTAAATTAGCATAACTTGCGTGACAATCGGCGGCTAAAACCGCCACTACAAAAAGTTTTCATGCTGATAAATTAAAATTTTAATCAACTATTCATTAATTTGTCAAAATAGTGTCGTTTTATATCTTTTTTTATTAAAAAGGTTTGTTTAATGAATAAAATAGTGGTAAATTTGCAGTCCAACATTGCAAAAATTGCTTTTCATATTTGCAAAATTTGTAACTTTTGGTAAAACTTTCGTCTCAAATAAAAATCATTAAATCTTAAACAATTCAATTTCAACTTTTTCTATCTGAATAAAGTTTAGTTACCATGTTTGGTTGCCGTTTGATTTTGTCAAGCGGCTTTTTTTTGTAGTCGGCAAATTTATTTGCCGCTAAAACACATAGTTTAGCGGCAAATAAATTT
>JAYTMW010000351.1:0-8501 GCA_043728105.1 Saprospiraceae bacterium
TGGTCAAAAAGCTCCAATTGGCTTGGCGCACCGCTTTGAAAAAGATAAATAACCCTTTTGGCTTTGGGGGCAAAATGGGGTAATTTTGGTTCGCCTCCAATTAAGCCCGAAGGCAAAAGTTGGGATAAAGCCGTTGCGCCCAAGCCCAAAACGCTGCCGTTTAAGAAATCACGGCGGTTCATTTTATGGTTAAATTCTTCAAAAATATTCATTTGATGTAGGCGTTATTGTATCGGCGAATTTATCCGCCGCCGAGCGTAAATAATTGATAATCAACACGTTGTGTTGCGTCGGCGAATAAATTCGCCACTACCGGAGGTTTCACAAAAACCTAAAACCTCTTTTAACTTAGTATTTTTTATTACCTCAAAAACTTGTGTAATCAAGTTTAGAAATTTAAAGTTAGTGAGTCTTTACTATATTGTGTTTAAATTTTCAGACTAAATTTACGTAAAAATTTTGCTTTAAAAACTATCCACTACCGTCTTAATAAACTTCAAAGGATTCAAGGCTTTTAGGTTCAGATTGAAGGAGATGCGGGAGGCAAAATCACCTCTTTGTTTTACCAAACTCTTCAAACTATTAGGGTCATCCTCGCTGCCCGAAAAATATAAAGGCATATAAATACCAAAATAATCACCAATTTCTAAGGACAAACCGCCACTTGCTAAAAAAGTCGTTGACGACCTTATACCTTCAGGTCGAGTGTCATCAAAATAACCCAAATCGAGATAAGGTCTAAGTTTTAAACCCAAAGGTAAATCGACGGGCATGTCAAATTTTAGATTCAAAGCCCCAACAAAATTGTTGCTAAAACCAATGGCTGTTTCAGAGCCTTGTGGCAAAATAATTTTCATCCCCCCCTCAGTATTTGGGTTGATTTGTTGAGAAATAAGTCGCTCTGATTCGTTTCTACCCAAATAAAAATCATCATAACGATAATCATTCAAACCTCTACCGACTAAGCCCAAGCTCCCACGTGAGCGTGCGCCAAAGAAACTGCCTGATGTTTTGCCTGTATTGCTCAAAAAACTGCCCGCAAATAAGCGAACATAAATGCTTTTTTTATCACGATAGGCAAAACTACGCTTGACTTCTAAAGTTGTTTTCAAGTAATTTTCATCGCCACTACCATTTTTATAAGATTGTTGTTCCACTGCCAAACGGAACGCAGTATTGCCCAAAGCATTTTTCAAAAGCCCCGCATAACTCAACTCGTTGATGTTTGAATTCTCCGTTATTTTTCCTTTGAAAACGCCCGAAGTATCAAAACTTAATTCATCTTCATTGATAATAAGGTGTCTAAAACTTAACTTATGAGTGAATTTATTCAACGGTTTGTCCCCAAACTCGATGGATACTGAGGGGGTCAGTTTTGAGTAGCTTTTGGTTGCGTTAAATTTCTCATTGTTATCAAAACTAAACCTTTTTGCCGCTAAACCAAGCGTAATTTTATTGTTTTTATTAGAAATGTGATAATTTATGTCACCAACGCCCGTTAAAGTTTTTGATTTGAAACCATAAAGAGGGGCAATATCCCACTCCAAATTCTTGGCGGGAAGGTTGCCGTTGTGGAGGGCTAATCCGAGCATTGCGCCATCATAAAAGTTGCCACCGAACACGGGCGACCAATACAAATTTTTCATGTTGGGATTGTTAACGCCTACCCCAAATTTGAGTCGCAAGGGCTTGTTTCCTTCCCCTTTTTGAATCAAATCGCCTTCCAAGGTTTGTTTGAAAGTGGCTTCTGCCTTATCCATATTTTTCAAATAGGCATAAAAATCATCGGGTTGCGGATGTTTGAATTGCCAATCTCGAAAATAAGATTGCATGATTTGATTCACTTTTTCAACACCAAACATTTTCTCTAATTTTTCGAGAGCCAGAGACGGTTTTATGTATGAACCAATCAGGAAATTGGGCGGAGTCAAAGAATCAGAGGTCAAAGTGGCGGGTTGATTTTGTCTGTTTGAGATAAGATAATCGTGTATGAAATTAACGTCCGAGTAGCCACTTCCTTTGAATAAAAACCCTAAGCCATCCATATTTTCAATCCCTTTTTCGGGATAATACGCCTTCATATATCGGTGTTCAAAAAAAGTATTGAAGCCTTCATCCATCCAAGAATGGTCACGTTCGTTGGAGGCTAAAATGCCTTGAAACCAATTGTGTCCAACCTCGTGCGCAATGACTTCATCCAAAGTTTTTGCATCATATTCACCACTTATAACCGTAATCATGGGGTATTCCATGCCGCCGCCAAATGGGGCATCCGACATGACCGCCGAAGCCTGCGGATGCGGATATTCACCCACTTGCTCAGAATAAAACGAGACAGCATGATTGATGTATTCGCTTGATTTTGACCATAAAACACTGTTTTTTGGCGTAAAAAAGGTATAAGTCTCTACTTTTTTACCACTTTTTAGGGCAACTTCACTTTTTTGAACTAAAAATCTTTTATCCGCAAACCAAGCAAAATCGTGCACTTTTTCTGCCTTGTAACGAATGGTTTTCAGCGTTTCGGATGATTTTGGGAAGGTATCATTTTCGGATTTAATTTCTTTTTTTTCTGCAAGTACCCCCTCAGTATTTTTCACTTTTTTTGCCAAAAAATCCTTTTCAGAATCGGTTTGCAAGACACCTGTTGTGCCCACGACATAGTTTTCGGGCAGCGTCAAACTCACATCGTAGCTGCCAAATTCTGCGTAAAATTCGCCTTGATCAAGATAAGGCATTTGGTGCCAGCCTTGAGCGTCATAAACGGCAGGTTTTGGATACCATTGCGTCATCAAATATTGCTGCCCGATGTGCCCTATGCGAGAGAAGGCATAAGGAATTTTTAAGGTAAAAGGTGTTGAAATCGTTATTTTTTGACCTGATGCTAAAGGTTTTTCCAAGGTCAATTTAGCAATGTCGGGGTTTTTGCCGTCGATTTCTACCTCACATTTTTTGCCGTCAATCTTAAAATCCAAATCAGAAAAGCCGCCTTGTTGTTTTTCAGTGGCAAAATAAAAATTGGTTTTGCCGTTGCGCAATTCCTGTTTGGCGTAAGCTGATTTTTTGCTGTCAAAAGCATTTGCCCACAAATGGAAGTACAAAATACTGAGGGGGTCGGGCGAATTATTGGTGTATTCAATCGAAATGTCGGCGGTCAGCTTGTGGCGACGGTCGTCGAGCTTGGCATTTATGGTGTAATTAACCTCTTGTTGGAAGTAGGTTTTTTGAGCTATAATATTTTTAAATAAAAAAAAAGAAAAGCTAAAAATGAGTATTTTTTTCATTGTCATTTTATGAGAGTTATTGCGTGTGATTTTACACGAATGATACGAATACAAACACGAATAAGGTTAATTTGGATTTAAGAATGCGCTTTATTCGTGTTTAAATTTTAGATTAAATTTTGTTCGTTAAGTAATTGATTATCAACATCTTGTGCATTATTAATATTTTCACTTTGTACTATTTCGGGTTCGGGAATACCATCAATAAAGGGCGACATTTCTTGACCCACTCGCACCAGCTTGCGTGATAGCGTGATGCCCATTGACAAGGCAATCAAGGACAATACCATGAGTCCTTTATAGATTTTTTGTAAAAGAAAAAAATCATAAAACCCGTGAAAAAAGACCGCCAATAGAATGCCTTGAAGCATGTAAATGTTGCGTTTTTCAGGTACGAATTTTGCCAAACCGACATACGAACCCATCACTACGGCAAAAACGCCATGCGCAGGAACGGCTGTCAAAGCCCGCCCGAAAGCTGTTCCCCAACCACCATTTCCACTACTAAATGTGTAAAGCACGTTCTCCAAAGTAGCAAAGCCCATCCCTACCATGACGGCGTAAACGATGCCATCAAGCGGCTCGTTGAAAGCATCTTTGGGGTAAGCATAGAAGCGAAGGAAAAAGAATTTCGACAATTCTTCGGTTAAAGCGATGATAAAAAAAGAAAAAATGAAGGTCTGAAGAAGGCTGTTTTCGTTCTCTAAATGTTTGAAATACATTTGCCCAACGACTGCGGGAATGGTACTGACGCAACCCCATAAGAAACACGCCAAAAGCATGAGTCGAGGCTCTTTTTCGTATTTGTCTTTCCGATAAATCCAAAAACTAATGGCTAAACCGGGAATCATGGCGGCAGTGAGCAAGAGAATGTCCATTTTTGAGTATTGAGTACCGAGTATTGAGTATTGAGATTGGAGTGGGAGATTTCAATTCGTTTGAACAATTTACAACGGCGTTATCTCAATACTCACTACTCAACACTCACTACTCAATTAGAACAAAGAGTCATAAAATTTCTAACCGCTTTTACGGTTCTGTCTTTTGCCGTGAAGATGCCCATGTGGGCTACTTTTGGCAAAATATGAATGTCGGCGATGTTCGGCAACGGCATCATTTTAAGGCTCACTTCATAAGGAACGGTCTTGTCTTGCTTACCCACGATGAGTAGTGCGGGACAATGGAGGCCCCTCAGTATTTCGCTATAATCGGGGCGTTCAAGCATTGCTTTTTGTGCGCCGATAATGGTTTCTGGCAAATATTTAGAGGCTTTAAAAATCAGACTATTTATGAGAAATTCATTGCTTGTGGCAAAAAGCTCGGCAAAAAGTTTGGGTATCAATTGTTTGACGTAAACAATATGCCCATTTTTTTGAATGAACTCAATGGCTTTGCGACGGTCGTCTTTTTTCTCGGGCGTGTCTTCAAAAGGGTGGGAATGGAACAAGCCCAAGCCCGTCAGTTGCGTAGGATATTTTTTGGCAAAAGCCATACCCACGTAGCCACCAAGCGAGTGACCGACATAGACGCATTTCTCAATTTTCAAAGCGTCCAAAATTGCTTTCACACTGTCCGCCATGAGTTCAACGGAGTGTTCGGGCAATAATTCTGACTCACCGAAGCCGCTTAAATCGGGTCTGATGATTTGAAATTCGCCGACAAGATCTCTGATAAAATCATCCCAAATGGTGCTGTCTTCACACAAACCATGCACTAAAAGCAAGGGTTGCCCCTTACCGTTCGTTCTGTATGATATTTTTTTTCCTTTGAAATCAATAAATTGAATCATAAAAAGGTGCTTTTACTATAAAAATTAAATACATTCTTGGCAGGCAGACATACTAAGGAATGAGACAGAAATAATTCTCCTAAATGGTGGACTTTATTTCTGTTTCATGCCTTATGATAGGTCTGTTTATTCACAAATGTAGTTTTATTTTAGAGTATCGCTATGCTCTCTAATCGAAAATAGAGTTTTGATTATGAATTTTAGATTTTATTATGTTTAAATATTTGAAAATCAATGACTTATGTCGAATCTAACGTTTATAAAATTCGATAACTTAATAACAGAGATTGACATTAATGTGCCTTGGTTGGTCGAGTTTGACGAGCATTTTTTTGAGAGAGGGCGCAGACATAAACCCTCGTACATCATTTGAAACGCCCCAACCTTCGATGGGTTGACCGAAAACCCCTTTATCGAGTTGTCCATTATTGTTTTGATCATGATACACTCTGATGGCATATTCGCCGCCTTGTGGCAGCTTGTCGAAAGTGAAAATAGGATTGGATTCTTTGAGAGGGCGAGTCAATTTATAAAGCGGGTTGTCGTTTTTGTCAACAACCATAATGTAGAGTGTGCCACCGAGATTGAGTCGAATATTTTTGAGTTCCACAACAAGTGAACTCGTGACGGGTGTTTTGGTAAATGAAGACAATAAAAAAAACAGAAGGACTAAACGGTAAATAGACATAAAAATTAAATTGATTTTGTGACCTAAACGAATAAATTATGTTAACACGAATAAGGCAAATTTAAAAACGAATAATACGAATTTGGATATGAGCCTTTAATCATTACATCTAAATTAGAAAAATTCGTATTAAAATTTGCCTTATTCGTGTTGGCATATTTTATTTGTTCAGCTTCAGGTTTTGAAATAATGGGCAAATTTTAATTGAAAAACGAGTAAATCCTAAGAATCGTTTTCTTGATGCGTGTATTTTTTTTATTTTTTTATACTATTAACAATTTTCATCACAAATCATTCTATTTTTGCACCGTTTTTTGCAGAAACACATCATTAAAAAGATTAAATGACTTTATTGAAAAAAAATTATATAAAGCACTCCATGAATTTGAGCTTCCTCTTAGGTCTGTTCTTACAAGTTATGTCTTGTCAGAATACCAATAATAATGTTCCAATAATGGCGGCTTCAACGGCCCCTCAGTATCAACCAAGCGACTCTCTTTTGACGCAAGCCGAAAAAAAGGATACCATGGTGATGGGCAAATTGCCTAAAACATTTATTGACTCTACAAGCAAAGTGATTTATTTTACTTTCGATGATGGGCCTCTAACGGCTACACCTCGTCTGACGGAAATTATTAATGAAAAGCAAATAAAAATTACTGAATTTGCAGTTGGCAAGCATTATAAATCCAATAAATCGTTTACAAATCATCTTGAAGTGATGCGTCGAGACCCTTTGATTGAAATTCACAACCACTCATATTCTCATGCAAATGGGAAATATAAGGAGTTTTATCGCTCACCTCAAGCGGCAGCGAATGACATCATGGAGAATGAAAACACCATTGCGACGAATACAAAAATTGTGCGTATGCCAGGTCGTGATATTTGGGCTACGCCAAATATCAAGCGTGGTTGGCATCAAAGCGGCGCAAAAACAGCGTCTATTTTGCTTGAAAATGGCTTCAAAGTCTATGGTTGGGATTATGAATGGGAACATCGGAATACGATTCCTAAAATATCTCCCGAGCGTTTTGTGGCTCAAATTGATACCCTTTTTGCTCGTAGGCGAATGGAAACACCCAATCATCTTATCGTTTTGGCGCATGACGAAATGTTGATAACTGAGCATGGTCGTTCAGATTTGCGTCAAATTATTGATATGCTGAAAGAACGGAATTATATTTTTGAGTTTATTAGTTATTATCCGAATTAGACATTAAAATTTTTTAGTTGTTAATTACTGCAAAAACTGCTTCTGTAACTCCTCCATATCATAAGTGATAAAACAATTGCGCCCCGTTGGGCTTTTGAAAGGCATCGAGCAAGCAAAAAGTTGGTCAATGAGGTCTTGCATGGCTCGAATACTGAGGGGGGTGCCTCGTTTCAAAGCCGACGACCGTGCCATCGAGCGTGCGATGCGTTCAGATGTATCCAACTCAAAATCCACTTCCAATTTGTATTGTTCCAAAAGCGTTTCGACGATTTTTTGCTCGTCTTTCACACCCACCCAATCGTTGGGCAAGCCATGCACGATGAAAGATTCACCACCAAACTCTTGAATATCGAAACCCAAACGGTTGATGTCGGACAAAACTTCTCGTAACAAAGCGGCATCCGAAGGCGAAAAATACAAAGTTTTCGGAAACAATTGTGTTTGCGTGGAAGGGTGTCTTTCGGATAACTGCGTCAGATATTTTTCAAACAAAATACGCTCACTTGCTGCCTGTTGGTCAATCAATAAAAAACCTGATTTGACATGACTTACGATATAACTGTTGTGAATTTGATACGGATCTTTTTGATATTTTGAAAACGAGCCTTCCGAATCATCAAGCGTGCCTGCGCTTTCTATAATTTCAAAATTGCTTTCAAATGTCAAAGCGTTATCATCATCATCGTGATTTTCGTCATGTATAAAGTCTAATGGGTCAGTGCTTTCTGATATTTTTACATCAAAAACCTCGTATAGTTTTTCCCAATTTTCAAGATTTGTGCGTTCAAGATTTGACTGTTTTTTAAAATTCAAATCATTTTTGGTTTGCTCAAAACTCGTTTGGCGGTTGTCGTTGCCACCGATTGGGCGATTGCCAAAATTGGTTTTTGGAATCGAATAACCGCCTTGCGTGATGCCTTGTTCTTGCTCAAAATCCAACATAGGCGTAACGGCACTCGCTCCCAAAGCGTGGCGAATGGCGACTTTTAGATAATTATAAACAATGCGCTCGTCTTCAAATTTTATCTCTTGTTTCGTCGGATGCACGTTAATATCTATGCGGGCGGGGTCCATTTCGATGAAAATAAAATACATCGGAAAGGCATCTTTCGACACCACATCTTCAAACGCCGCTTGCACCGCATGATTCAAATAAGCACTTTTTATATAACGATTGTTGACAAAAAAGAACTGTTCGCCCCTTGTTTTCTTCGTAAATTCAGGTTTTCCGACAAAACCTGTGATGGCTGCCACCTCGGTTTCTTCTTGCACAGGCACGAGTTTTTTGTTCGTATCTTTTCCAAAAAGCCCGACGATGCGTTGGCGTAAATTGCCCGCAGGAAGGTGAAAAATCTCTTGTCCGTTGTGGTGTAAAGTGAAAAATACTGAGGGGTTCGCCATCGCAATGCGTTCAAACTCATCCAACACGTGGCGCATTTCAACGGTGTTCGATTTCAAAAAATTACGTCGAGCGGGTACATTAAAAAACAGATTTTTGACTTGAAAATTAGTCCCCACGGGTGT
>JAYTMW010000352.1:0-7490 GCA_043728105.1 Saprospiraceae bacterium
CGCTGATTTTTTTCTATTTTAACTAAAAAATCATGTTTAAATCAAAAGAAATCACTGAAAATCAGTTTAATCAGTATCATCTGTGGTTCTATTTTTTCCGTATAAGGAATTGCTGTATTTACCTACTGAAATTATGCAAGTATTTGATTATCAAGATGTTATGCTAAAAAATATAGCAACCAATCAAGCTTTTCCACAAGGAGAAAATAGGTTTCAAGTGCCTGTCGCTGATTTACCACAAGGAATTTATTGGGTTAAAATTGGCTCGGATAGGATGTATGGAGTTGAAGGGTTTGTGCAGAGCGAATAATAAAAAAGACCCTTTCAGATATAAAAATACTGAGGGGGTCTTTTTTTGAATAACGAATTCTTTTAAAGCCATTTTATCGTCAAATCTATCATCCGTTTCACGCCTTTTGTAAACGGCGGATACATTAATTCGATACCCGCTTTTGGTAAATGTTGTTTCAAAACGGCCTTCTCATTTGAAAACTCTTTGAAGCCAAAATAGCCGTGGGATTTGCCAATACCACTGTTGTTGACACCACCAAAAGGTAGTTCACCGTTGTAAAAATGGAGGGCAACATCGTTTACTGTAACGCCTCCTGCCGAGGTGTTTTTCAAGATTAATTCCTGATTTTTCTTACTCGTACTGAAAATATATAGAGCCAACGGCTTTTCGTACTGATTGATGTAACTAATTGATTCTGAAAGGTTTGTGAAAGTTTTTATCGGCAAAATAGGGCCGAAAATCTCTTCTTGCATCACCAACATGTCTTGGTTGACATTGGTGAGAACAATGGGTGGAATGTAGTTAGAAGTCTCGTCCATGACACCACCCAATTCTAATTTTGCCCCCCTCAGTATTGCATCGTCCAAATAGCTTTTTACACGATTGTAATGCCTTGTATTCACCATGCGGGTGTAGTCGCCTGCCTTTCGAGCATCGTCGGAATCACCATAAAATTTCGAGACATACTTTTTGATTAAACCAATAAATTCATCCTTCTTGCTCTCATGCACGAACACGTAATCAGGCGCAACACAAATCTGTCCGCAATTGGTGTATTTACCCGCTACAACACGCCGTGCAGCAGCATCCAAATTAGCTGTTTCATCCACAATAACGGGTGATTTTCCACCTAATTCAAGCGTAACAGAGGTCAAATGCTCGGCTGCGGCTCTCATAACGACCTTCCCTATGCTCGGTGCGCCTGTAAAAAATATATGATTGAAAGGCAATTTCAGCAAATCAGATGCGACATTCACATCGCCTTCCACAAGCGCAATTTCATTTTCATCAAACAATTCGCTGATGATTTTTTTCAAAACGGCGGCTGTATTGGGAGTCATTTCCGAGGGTTTTACGATGCAACAACACCCCGCCGCAATGGCAGAAACCAAAGGATTTATGGTCAAATTGACAGGAAAATTCCACGGCGAAATGATGAGACACACGCCTTTTGCTTCGGGCTGAATGTAGCTACTTGTCCCCATCAAAGCCATCGGCGTATCCACGGACTTAGATTGCAGCCAAAATTTAAGATTTTTCACGGCATGTTTTATCTCCGACGTAACAGGATATATTTCGACCAAATCAACTTCGCCTTCGGGCTTTTTGAAATCGGCATACATGGCATCTCGAATCTCTTGACGATAGCGCAAAACGGCTTCGTGCAATTTTTTCAATTTAGCAATACGTTCTTTGGGCGATGTATTCGCCACATTGAAACGGTTGGCTTGTTGCGCTTTGAAGATGCGTTGGAGGTCGTTGGATACTATGATTTGGTCTGTCATTTTAGTTAATATTAATGAGCAACTATCGAGTAGAATAAGATTTTGAAACCATTGAAGATTGAGATAAATTCTCCCAATTTTCAATGATGAAGGCAGTTGTAGATAATAAAAAATCGGCATTCAATGTCTCAGGAAGACTATTAACGACAACTGTTATCACATTTTTCAAAGGCATTGTTGGGTGCTCAACAAAGAGGGCTTTCACTTTTTTAGAGACGCTTATTTTAATTGATGTTTCATATTTTTGAGGAAAAAGAGGTTTATTTTTAGTGTTTTCTAAAAAATGTACAACCTCATGCAAATGTGATAACTCACTATTTTGCAATACATCTTCAAAGGAAATAGCTGTTGACTTATTTTTCATAGCTCAAATTTACGTTTTATTTCAAAACCGTCATAAAAATTTTCAACAGAATAGAGTTCTTCGGTATCGCCAATCAAGCCTTTTATTATAAAAGTTGATTCAATCGCTTTATGATGACGTTGAAAAACGTAATTATAAAGTTGCTTTCGTTTATCATCAACAGGTTCAATGACAATTGTCGCATTTGGATAGTTTTCGAAAAAATCATACGCAATTTTAGCAACAGTGCCAATTACTTTAACAACATCATTATTGTTAGTCATAATTTTATCGTCAATCAATCCTTTATTCCAATCACCGAAACCTAAATTCCACCTATTTTCTTCAAACTCCCGAATCTCCACAACTTTAATAATTCTCCCTTGTACGCCAAAACTTTCAAAAAAGAAAAATGTTTTATTTTTTGCGGCGTAATATTTATAATGCTCCTTAATCATGTCGTTTTCTTATAGTATCGTTTACAAAATTTAAGTAACCCCTCAGTATTTTTACCCATTCACCCAATTTTTCTTCTCCTGTTCAATATGCGTCAATTCTATTTTCACGCCATATTTATCTTTCAGGTGTTTCGCCATTTGGTCGGCGGCAAAAACGGAGCGATGTTGTCCACCTGTGCAACCAAAATTGACCATGAGGCTATCGAAGCCACGGTCTAAATACGTTTCAACGGCACTGTCCACGATGGCATACACGCTTTGGAGGTATGTCTCCATTTGGGTTTGCGTTTTCAAATATTCTATTACGGGTTTATCTCGACCCGTTAGTTTTTTATATTCTTCGTGTCTGCCAGGGTTGTCAATGAAGCGGCAATCGAAGGCGAAGCCGCCGCCATTATCAGTTTTGTCTTTTGGATAACCCGTTTTTTTGTATGAAAAGCTCGTGACCTTCACCACCAAAGGGCTTTCGACATATTTCTTCTTGTCAAACCCTTCAAATTGCTCACTTTGACACATTAATTCTAAACAACGGAACAATTCGGGTAAGCGAACAGGCAGTTGAATGAAGCCTAAAATCTGTTCAATTTGGTCAATTGCAAACGGAATACTGCTTAAAAAATGCTCTCTGCGCTCGTATAAACCACGGAATCCGTACGCTCCCAAAGCTTGCAAACAACGTATCAAAACGTAGCCATAGTATTGCTCGGTGAAAAAACGGCGGTTGGTCGGAATCATGGACTCCACCTTGTCTAAATACGATTCAAAAAGCTCTTTTTTCACGGAAGACGGCACGCCACCTTTCGCCTGATAGAGCAACGAAGCCACGTCATATTGCAACGCACCTTTTCTACCACCTTGATAATCAATGAAATACGGTTCATTATTTTCTATCATAATATTGCGTGACTGAAAATCACGGAACAGAAAATAGTTGCAATCGGCGAGCAAAAGGTAGTCGGTGAACTTCTGAAAATCGTCTTCCAAAGCTTGTTCGTCGAAAGGGATTTTAGCTAATTTTAGGAAATAATGTTTAAAATAATTTAAGTCCCACATCATGCTTTGCTTGTCGAAAGCGGCCCGTGGATAGCAAACAGAATAGTCCAAATCTTCACCGCCTTTTATCTGTAACTCGGCTAAGTGAAAGAGGGATTTTTTATATAAATCAACAATCTCTTGATTCCACGCTTCACCAAATGTCGGCAATAGACTGAACAACTGCGTGTCGCCCAAATCAGCTTGTAAATACACACCGTTTAAGAGATTTTCACCGTAAACTTCGGGTACACGCAAGCCTTTTTTCCAAAAATGTTGGGTAAAACGGATGAACGCTTTATTTTCTTTGAAGTCCGCATTGTAAGTGCCGATTGCTTTTTTTGTTTCGCCAAAAACACGAAAATAACGACGGTCGCTGCCCGCTTGCGCCAACTGATCCATCTTCACGGCGGGTTCGCCTGCCCAATCTTCAAATAATTTTGGGAGTAATAATTGATAATTTTTCATTTATGTAGAACTGAATTGTTTTATTGTTAAATGGTTGTTTTGATTTTCGTTGCAATTGCAAAGGCTAACTTGAAAATGTAGTCAAATTAACAGAAAGGTGCAGCGCACCGAAATATTTGTAGCCCTAAAATTAACGACAATTCTAAGGTGCAGCGCACCGTAACCAAGTAGTTTCGGTGGGTTGCACCTTAGATAATTTATTTATAAAACTTCTACAAATATTTCGGTACGTTGCAACTTTTTTGAAGTTGATTACATCAGATTTGAAATCACCTGTGAAAACCCTACCCCTCAGTATTTTCCCTCTTTTTTGAGCAAAAAATTAAAAGAAGGGTAAAGGTAATTTTTTTAGATAAATAAAAATGTCAAACCGTTGTAAAACGTTTGCCTGGCAAGGCTCTCACTACGCCTTTAAATTCTAATTCTAAGAGCAAAGAAGCGGTTGTACTTTGGGTCAATTGAGTCTGATAAGCGAGGGCATCTATGGTCACGCCGCCTTCCGACTGATGCATCACATTCACGATAAGTTGTTGATTATCAGTGAGTTGCACGAACATTTGAGCTTGAACGACCTTCTTTTCGTCAAGGTCTCTCCATAGCATAAGGGTTGCCACATCGTCGGCTGATTCGATGAGTGTTGCCTTGTGTTGACGGATTAAGTTATTGCAACCCGCCGCATCTTTATCGCCCGCCCGACCGGGAACAGCGCACAATTCACGCCCATAATCCAACGCCACATTTGCCGAAATCATGGAACCGCCGTGCATGCCTGTTTCTATCACAATCAACACATCGCTCAAGCCCGCTATGATGCGATTGCGCATCGGGAAATGCTCACGATCGGGGTCTTGGTCGCTTGGATATTCGGTCAATAAGCCGCCGTTTTCAACCATTTCACGGGCCGCTTCTCGATGCTCATTTGGGTACATGCGTTGCAATCCGTGACCCATTACGCCTACCGTCGGAATGTTCACTTCGAGGCATCTTCGGTGAGCAGTAATGTCAACGCCATAAGCTAAACCGCTGATTATCAATGGGTTATATTCTTTTAACCCCTCAGTAATTTCCTCGCATATACGAGCAGCATACGTGGAAGGCTTGCGTGTGCCTACTATGCCAACCGTGCGTCCGTGATTGAGGTCGGCGTTTCCTTTGTAGTAAAGAAGGGCTGGGGCATCGTATTCCGTCTTCAATCTTTCGGGATAATTTTTATCGGAATAACAGAGAACTTGAATGTCGTTTTTCTCAATAAAAAGGAGTTCTTTTTCAGCCCATTTTAGCACATCTTGCTTCAAAATATTATCCGCCACACTCGGCCCAATGTTTGGGATGAGGATAAGATCTTTTTTAGCGGCTTTGAAAACACTCTCAGCACTGCCACAATGACTGATTAGATTTTTGGCGGTGATGGCACCAACCTTGGGTATTTTTGTCAAAGCCACACGATATAGTAATTCGCTCATAGTTGGTTATTAATTATTGGTTATTAGTTATTGGTTATTGTTATTGTTATTGGTTATTAGTTATTGGTTATTGGTTTTTAGTATTGATGACACGTTTATGAGCCCTCCACTCGATATATTTACTCACTGTTTTAGCTTTGCTAAAAGGCGTGCTTGAAAGTTTTTTTCTTTTGGGTTGAGCTAATTTTTTAGATAGAGATTTTGAAAGAATTTCTATCTAAAAAATTAACTCAACCCATTTAGTCCTTTTCTAAATAAACTCCCAGAAAACGTTAGGAACAGTAATTAGATACATCAATTGGGAACTACACCCGATTATAAAGTTAGCGATAAAGATTAAAATACTGAGGGGTAAGTATTTTTTATTTTTAAATTTAAAGGAATATTTTTTATATAAAATTGATTATCAGCATTTTATATAGAATGTTTTTTTTTAATGATAAAAACAATATCAAAAGAATGTTATAAGTTCGCAAATTAATAAAAAAATGCTTTTACTTTTGTTGTCTATAATTTTTATTTAAAAAAAATTGTGTTTAAAGTAAAAATCAAAACACAATTTATTCTATGAAATACTATAAATTTAAGTCACTATGAAGAAACTATTTCCTAACATCGAAACAGCTATTATTGCTGTTTTCGTCATTTGCATCATGCTTTGGGGCATGTCTCGTTGCAATAAGAAAAAAGATGATTTGTCCGCAAAATCCGTCGTGGAAAGCCCAAGTGCAAATTTTCCGCCAACAGATACCTTGACATCTTCTCCTGCGGCAAGAAAAACACCTACACAACAAACATTGCCACCGATGACACCTCCGTCAGTGCCTGTTCAAACTGATCCTAATCAAGGGATTGCAGCAACCCCTCAGTATCCGAACGTTCCGATGCCAAGTGCGGGGCAACCTGCACCTTCATCTACGCCATTGCCTACAACCGTGCCGCTGCCTGCGAAAACAGTGCCACTGCCGGGCTCTGCCTCGTCTAAATCAGTGCCTGTTGCACCTAAAACGGCAACACCTACAATGGCAAGTGGCACGATGCTCTATGTATTAATCAATGGATTGAATATTAGAACTAAACCTGATTTGAAAGCCAAATCGCTTGGTAAATTGAAGTTAAACGATCAAGTTTATTTTTTAAATGAAGCTACTGAAACGGCTCAAACGGTGCGTTTGCAGGATAAAACGGAGGTCTCAAAACCTTGGTTTAAAATCAAAACCAAACGTGGGACAGTGGGTTGGGTTCATGGTTCGGGTGTGGATTTTTATAAGCGCAAGCCGCAAGATGGGCTTTAGTTTTTATCGCATAATATCAAAAAAACAAGGCATATCAAGCAAATCTGCTTGATATGCCTTGTTTTTTTGATAGGTGTTAGCACCCCCTCAGTATTTTGCTTGTTTTATTATCTTCGGTTATTACCTTTTGTAACTCCTCGCCAATACCAAACATACATAAGCATAATGACTATAATAAGTTGAGTGGTAACTAATGAGTACGAAATTAATATAGAAATTGTGTTTATTTTTTCTACGGGTAATTTTTGATTTTCTGAAGCTGATAAAGGCGGAAAAGCTGTCCAACCACCTCTTACAATATCATCAAATTCTGAAATGATTTTACCAATTAGTGTCAATAATAAAAGAAGAGCCAAACCCGAAATAGTCATTATCCAATTAGGAATTACCCTACTAAATAATTTTTTTTTCTCTTTGAAAAAGTAGATTATAAAAGTTACAAAAAAAAATAAGGGCAATAAAATGCTATTAGTTGAGAAGACAAAATATGTATCATGCAATGGAATATCAAAATGCTCTTGCCATTCTGTCCAACCCAAAAGAAGTTTTCTTAATACTATACTTGAAAAGACAGATATTATTAACCAAATAGCTTCTATCAGAATAGGCTTTAATTTATTGTTCATCACTATTT
>JAYTMW010000353.1:0-1578 GCA_043728105.1 Saprospiraceae bacterium
GCTTTATTATTTGAGGGAACGAATTGAAGAAAACAACATTGACATAAAATATTGTGTTGCTACCAACATTTACGAGTGGTTCATCATTGACGCATCTTACTTTGAAAAACTTTTCTTTCGCAACAATGCATTTGTAAAAGAATATGAGCAGTGGAGAGATAAAGTGAAAGTAACTTCCGACACCAGACTTTTTTACGACAGCATTGCAAAACCTTTTATTGACACACTCACCGATGAAATTCCCTGCATTTACTTTGACATCAGAGATTACGAAACCATTTTACGCAACAACAAAAAAGAAGACGACAGAGAATTAAGTGCTTTACTCAAAATACTTTCACCACAACATCTTTTAAAAATTGTAACTCCCAACGACAGCAATTCGCTTGACGATAAGTTTTACAAAGAACTACTTCACATCATTGGTCTGGAAGAAGCAAAAGAAAATGGTAAAAATATTATCAGAAGAAAAATCGACCTGCCGGAAAGGCAGGCAGGAAACCGCAATTCAGCTTCGCTAATTGAACTGACAATAGATGCAATACTTACCGAAGATCTTTTACATCGACTACCAGACCAATCAATTTTCGGAGAAACAAAAAATGAAAGGGTTTTTAATGTTTCATTGGAGCTTTGCATTACCTGGATAAACAGAATTTTGTTTCTCAAATTATTGGAAGGACAATTGGTAAATTACCATACCGAAAACAAAGAAAAATACCTGTTCTTTAATACCAACATAATAAAGGACTTCGATGAACTCTTCAAACTCTTTCATAAAGTTTTAGCGGTAACCCTGAAAGACAGAACGGATTCTATTAAAAACAAATTCAGTTTCGTTCCTTATCTCAACAGCTCACTTTTTGAATATACCAATTTAGAGGAAAATGTCCTTAAAATAAACACGCTTGATAATGGCGGACAACTTGAATTAATCAACACCACCATTTTAAAAGATATTAAAAAGAAAGCTGACAAACTGCCGACACTTGAATATCTTTTTAAATTTCTCGATGCTTACGACTTTGCAAGCGAAGGGAAAGAAGATGTACAGGAAGATAACAAAACAATTATCAATGCCTCTGTTTTAGGCAAAGTGTTCGAAAAAATTAATGGATACAAAGACGGTTCTATTTTTACTCCCGGCTTCATAACCATGTACATGTGCCACCAATCAATTCGTTTGGCTGTAGTTCAAAAGTTCAAAGAAAAATATGGGTGGAACATCGAAACATTCGATGATTTAAAAAACTATTTAGCCGACCGCAAATCAGCAAAAGACATTCTGGAATTTAATGCTCTCATCAATTCTCTTCGCCTTTGTGACCCCGCTGTTGGCAGCGGTCACTTTTTAGTTTCTTCTTTGAACGAAATAATAGTTATCAAATTCGAACTTGGTTTGTTGGCAGATAGCGCAGGCAATCGAATCAGAGAGTATGAAATTGAAATCATCAATGATGAGCTTATCATTACCGACTCAGGCAGCAATATATTTGAATACAAATTACGTAATGGTAAGCCCATAAGTAACGAAGTACAGCGTCTCCAAAAAACACTTTTTCACGAAAAGCAAACCAT
>JAYTMW010000354.1:0-10857 GCA_043728105.1 Saprospiraceae bacterium
TTTAAACTTTGTTTGAAAAAATCCAACAATCACAAATACCAAAATGAATACATTGGCGATTGACCCAAACTTGGCATCTTGCCAATTATTGATTATCAAAAATTGAGACACCACAACCGCCACGGTAGCTACCATCCACCAACTGTCTTTTTTGACTAAAAACAAAGCTGTTGCCACTACGAATAATGCGGCAGCCAACAACCAAATCAAGCCCGTATTTTTTGAAATGGGCTGCGAGAGTTGATTGATTTCAGCGTAATTAAAGGCTTTGGTAAAACCCATTAAATGAATTAATCCATGAATGAGCATGATGGAAATGAAAATGTATTTGAGTACCATATTGATTAAATTTTAAAAACTAATGAATAATCTTCCCGTCCTCCATTTCAATAATCCGATGCGTTTTCTTTGCAAATTCTTGATCATGCGTAACAATAAGCATCGTTTGGTTAAAATCTTTGGATAAGCGTTGAAAAATATCGAACACCACATCACTGTTTTTTTTATCCAAATTGCCCGTAGGCTCGTCGCCCATGATGATGTCGGGGTCATTTATCAAGGCTCGGGCAATAGCAACTCGTTGTTTTTCGCCACCCGACAATTGATTGGCTTTTTTGTTAGCTAAATCTTTAATATCCAACATAGCGAGTTTTTCCAAAGCCTTATTTTCTATTTCTTTTTCCGAAAATTTATTGCGTTTTAAAGCGGGTAACATTACATTTCGTATGACTGAAAACTCGCTCAGTAGGTAATGAAATTGAAACACAAAACCTATCTTTTCATTCCGCACTTGCGCCAATTCTACCTCTTTTTTACCCGTCATACTTTCTCCGTCAATCAATAATTCGCCTTCATAATCGGTGTCCATTGTCGATAAAATATAGAGCATCGTGGATTTTCCGCAACCTGATTTGCCCACGACTGATACGAAATCCCCCTTATTGATTGAGAAATTTATATCCGTCAAAATCTTCACCGTTACAGGGTCGGTAAAACTTTTATTGATGTTTTTTGCTTCTAAAATAATGTCGCTCATAAGGCATTTTGAATTAACTTTTAGTAGTTTTTATTTAACACAACTTGTCCCGACCTTCATCGGGATAGGCACATAGGACACATAGCTTTTTATTTTTTTATTTAACACATAGGCACATAGGACACATAGGGTTTCATAAAGTATTGATTGTTAAGGGTTTATCTAAAAACTATGTGTCCTATGTGCCTATCCCGATGAAGGTCGGGACAAGTTGTGTTAAATAAAAAATATCTTCGTGTTAAAAAAATATCTGTATTACTTTCCTCTAATTATCACAACAGGGTCAACTTTACTCGCTTTTTGGGCGGGGAAAAAACCTGCGAAATAAGTGGTGACAAGTGAGAAGGATATGCCAATCAAATAAAAAGTAGGATTGTAATTAATAGGATATGTTTTTACACGTGGTAATGAAGGGGTGTTAAAAGGAATTTGGTCAATGCCAAACGATAAAAGAAAGCCAAAAATCAAACCCAAAATGCCACCAAAAATGCCAATGCCCAACGCAATGGTGATGAAAATACGGTTCACATCTCGACCTGAAAAACCTGTGGCTTTTAGGATAGCAATAGAATCCATTTTTTCATAAATCATCATGTTGAGAATGTTGTAAATGCCAAATCCTGCCACCACCAACAAGACAACGCCGACGGAATAAGAAATGACCGAACGCACCGAACTACCCGTTTCAAATTGTGCATTGGCGGTTTTGAAATCTTCGGTATCGGTTTGAAATAAGACATTGTATTCATTGGACACCGCTAATGCCAATTCTTTATCTTTTAATTTTACTTGAATATCAGTAAGGTAACTATTGGGTTTTTCTAAAAATTTTTGAACCGTGGCGATTGACGCATAGCTTTGAACTTTATCCAATTCTTTCACGCCCGATTGAAAAAAACCAACGACTTTGAGCGGAAAACGTTCCCCTTTTGTTGTTATCACTTGCACTACATCACCCACATTTACCAATAGTTTTTCTGCCAAACCTGTTCCCAAAATGATGCTATTCGATACGTTTTTAATGCCCATTGCGGAACCCGACACAACATAATCGGTGAAGAAAAAAAGGCGACTTTCCGCTTCTACTTCAATGCCACTCACCACGCCCGTGATGTCAACCGTGCCGCCGTTGAAAAAAACAGGAGCCGTTATTTTGGGCGCAACACCCAAGACCCGTTCATCATTTTTGAGGGTTTTCAGAATAGCCGAAGTATTGAAAATTTCTTGTCGGCTGGTGCTTGATTTGATAGAATTGATGAAATTATGCGTGTTTTTATAAGCCAAAACGCTATTTATGGGTTGATTTTTATTCGGTTTTATTTCGTTAAACAAGCGCACGTGTGGCGTTCTGTTCAACACCAAACTATCCAATAAATCATTCAGACCCGTCATAAAACTCAATAAGGCAATGAACATGGTGATGCCAAACGTCACGCCGATAGCCGCAATCAAAGTCTGTTTCCAACGGGCTAAAAGAAGGGATTTTGCGATACTAAAAATCAGTAAATAATTCATTTTGGCAGTTTATAAATTACATCATTCAAAGAGAGGCCCCTCAGTATTTCGACCTTTTGATAGTCTTTTAAACCTATTTCTACCTTTATTTTTTCATTTTTTTTATTCAAAACATACGCATCATCTACGAGGTAGGTTCGTGGAATAATCAACGCTTTTTCTTTGGTTTGAATCACGATATTGGCTTCGGTGGTGAGGTTCGGAAATAGGGTAGGAGGCTTGGTTACAAAAGTCGCTTCGAGCAAAAATGCTCTTGAACGCTCGTTCATAATGGGATTTATTTTCTCTACTTTGGCTTCAAAAACCTGCCCTTTGTAACTATCCATATTGATGAAAACTTTTTGACCTAATTTTATTTTAGCAATGTCATATTCATCTACATAAAGCTCCAATAAAAACGCCGACGCATCGCCCACAATAGCCACCATACTAAGCGGATTTACCATTTCCCCTTTTTCTTTCAAAAGGCTATAAATTTTGCCGTTAATGGTGCTTCTAATGACGTAATCATCTTTAAGGGTAGAACTGATTTTTAGATTGTTTTTGGATTGTTGCGCCGTGAAATTGACTTGTTTTTTCAAATCATTGTAGCGAAATTGTGCAGCATTGTAAGCTGTTTTTGCGTTTTTATACGTCAATTCACGTAGGTCGAGTTCATTTTTAGAGCCTATTTGTTGCGCCCAAAGATTGCTTTGGCGTTCAAACAACGAGGCATCATTATCCATTTTATTTTTAGCCAAATCAATGTTTATTTTCAACTCATTGAGCTTGTCGGCATTGGCATCTACGGTGGCGTTTTTTGCTGCCAATTGAGCATTTTCGGCATTCAGTTCAGCCGTTTTATTCACCACTTGAAAGATAGGGTCGCCCACCCTCACGACATCGCCTTCGGACACAAAAACCTTTTCAATCAAACCATTGACAGTTGAAAAAACTTGGTATTGATTTTTACTTTTCACGATGCCCGAAGCGTAAACGGATTCCGTAATATCCTCCGCCGTGACTTGCGTATTTTCTTGTTCTTTTTTACAAGAAGAAAGGAGTAAAAACAAGGTAAAGTATCGTAAAAATGGGTTCATTGCTTCATAATTTAGGTTTTTGCCAATTAAATCTCTTTTAGTAAATCATCCAAATCCAACGGTTTTGTAAACATTTCAATCGAGCCGTCGGGCTTATAAGTCCACTGTTCTTTGGGTCTATCCCAATACAATTCTACACCATTACTATCAGGGTCATTGAGGTATAGTGCTTCCGAAACCCTGTGGTCGGCTGCCCCCGTTAAAGGATAATTCGCTTTTTTCAATCGGTCATAAATAATAGCCAAATCTTTTCTCGTTGGGTAAACAATAGCTGTATGAAATAGACCAACCCCATAAGGCGGGGCAGGAGGTGCATTTTCACTTTGCCAAGTGTTCAGACCAATATGATGATGATAACCACCCGCCGAAATGAAAGCCGCTTGATTGCCGTACATGGTCGTCAATTCAAAACCCAATAAATCCCGATAAAATTTAAGGGAACGTTCAAGGTTTGCTACTTTTAAATGCACATGACCAATTCGGGTTTGTGCAGGAATAACGTATGGTTGATTCATTTTTCGACAAAAATAAAAGGTATAAAAGGAGGGTAAAATGAGATATGTCATTGGGAGAAATGATTTGTATTATCTCCTACACATTCATTGTTACCCCCTCAGTATTTTTCTGAAAAATATTGAAAATAAGGTTTAAAAACACTTAATTCAAATACCGCCTAAGCACCCACGCCGTTGTTTCATGTTGTTGCAAAATGCCCGTGAGGAAGTCAATTGTACCCACATCTTTGCTTTTTTTTGAGCAAATATCTATGTCATTTCTAAGTTCTACAATTACGGTTTCGTGGTCGTGCAAGAGTTCATTTATCATATCTTTTTGGGCAGGGTAGGAGTCGGGAGCTTCTTTGAGTCGAGCGTGTTTGGCAAACTCTTTCATGGTGCCAATTGTTTTGCCGCCGAGCTTGTTGATGCGTTCTGCAATCTCATCAATGGTCTCTTCAAGCTCCGTATATTGGCTTTGAAAGAGCTTGTGAATCTCCATAAAACTTTCACCCGACACGTTCCAATGAAACTTGCGGGTTTTGATGTATAGCGTCATTTCATCCGATAAAAGAATGGTGAGTAAATAAATGCTTTCGTGTAAATTTTTTTCTGTAATCCCAATGGACGGTTTCATATTGATTGTTTTTAAATTAAGAAATGGTATTGAGTATTGAGTAAAGAGTATTGAGTATTTAGACCGCATAATATGTTGATAATCAATGTTTTATGAAACGCTTGGAAGTTAAAACCGACCTGTGCGATTAAAAAACACTCGGGCACATCTATCATCTTGAAACCACCGATTTTAATCGGTGAGCCATTCAAACCCACTAATGCCATCTATCTTCTTTTCAAAAACATCACATATAGCATGTATAAATGTGATGTTTTTGAAAAGATGATAGATGTGGGTCGTGGTAATTTATTACCCCCCGATTGAAATCAGGGGTTTCAAGATGATAGATGTTTTAATCGCACAGGTTGATTAAAACCGCCGCTACATTAATGCCCTAAAAAATAGTCTTTAACAAAGCTATGCTCTTGATTTTCGGTCATACATACCGTTTGTTTTATTTGAATTTTGACATTTGCAAAACGACAATCACCTATGATTGTGTGCAGCAAATCTAACTTCGCATCCGTAGGGCCAAAGAGAATTACACCTTCATAATTAACGATAATATCGCCTATCTTTTGGAGATATTGGGCTTGCTGATGTGGCTCTTTTTCAGCGTGATTGGTTTGTGATGCAATGAAATTTGTCTGCATAGAATTGGGTGTAACATCTATGAGGTGAGCGTTTGAATGATCCATCCAAACACCTAAATTTTTTACAGTTGTCATCATAAATTGGTTTGAAAAGTAGTATTGAGTAAATAGTATTGAGACCCATAAAACATTGATAGTCAATGATTTATAGAATTTCAAAACAGCGATTATTTACTTTTAACTACTTAATTTTTAAATGTTTGGAATAAGAGCAAAATAAGTTCACACAGAGCAAGAAGAGAAAACAGAGATAAATTATTGATTTTCAAAAATTTGTAACTCTTTTTTCTCTCCTTGCTCTGTGTGAAATAAATAAATTATTTTTTACCAATAAAACCTTCTTTAACCATTCTTTTATGCACCACTTCGGCTATCTCTTCGGTCATTTTTTGCACACCATCGGGGTCGGTCGTTTTGGTCAAACTTGACCAAATAATTTTATCTTCTTTTATCGAAAAAACAACGGTTTCCACGGTGTAGGTTTTTGTACTTGAATAATAACCTGGGGCAGAACTGTATGCCCAATTTCGATAATAATAACCACTGAAATTTCGGTAGTACATGGGGTAGGGAGAATACCTATTGGGTGTATAAATTTGCTCTTTATCAATGTCAATCAAACGCATGGTGATAGCCCCGTCGAACTCATCCATTTTTATCATTTCTCGGATAATATCTTCGTTTTTTCTATCAAAATTAGGTTTGAAATATTTATACGATGCAAGCCCCACGTCTTTGAGATAGCCCACCATTTGGTCTTCCGCTTTTCGATTACTCGTTTCGTCTTTAAACAAAGCCACCACAAGCACCTTGTTTAATTTATTAATAGAAACGATTTTATTTGGCTCTTTCCAACTACTGGCTATTCTCGTAGAATTGCAGGATACCATAATCATTACGGCTACAATGCAACCCATAAAGGTCATTTTTTTCATAGGTCAAATTTGATTATCGTGAATGGAATTGCTTGAATAAAGCATTTTGAATTTAGGCAAAGGTGAGCCACTTTGACGTAAATAGTGTTACACAACTTTGGGAATAAGTTGCATGATTCACACATTTATTTAACATCTTTTTTTTAAACACATAGGCACATAGGACACATAGAACTATATGTAATTGTTTTATTTTCAATTAGTTATGAAAAATATTTATAAAAAATATGTGTCCTATGTGCCTATGTGTTAAAAAAAACCTTAATCTTGAACATGTTATTTCACCTCTTTCAGCAATGTCTTTTTTGCTTTTTCCATGAGGGCTTTTTCTTTTTTATCAATGGGTGGAAACGTAGGATTCATAGCCTTCAATTTTTCTAAAATAATTTTAGCCATGAGTAAATGTGCGTAATATTTATCGTCGGCAGGAATCACGTACCACGGCGCAATGTCCGTACTCGTGTGCATAAACGCTTGCTCGTAAGCCTTTTGATAATCTGCCCAAAAACGGCGTTCTGTAATGTCGGCAGAAGAAAATTTCCAATGTTTTTCCTTGTCATTTATTCTATCCAAAAACCGTTTGGCTTGTTCTTTTTTAGAAATATGGAGAAAAAATTTTAGAATAGCCGTACCATTTTCGACATTGCGTTTTTCAAATGCGTTGATTTGATTGTACCGCTTGTGCCAAAACTTTTTAGTGATTTTATCCACCCGTTTTATATCAGGTAATTGCTCTGCCAAGACAATTTCGGGATGCACTTTTGAAATCAAAACATTCTCATAATGCGAGCGATTGAAGATAGCGATTTGACCGTGTTCGGGTAAAGCTTGCTCGTGTCGCCACAAATAATCGTGCTCTAATTCTACGGTAGAAGGATGTTTAAAACTATGCACCATTACGCCTTGTGGATTGACACCTTGCATGATGTTCTTGATAGTGCTGTCTTTTCCCGAACTATCCATGCCTTGGAAAATGATTAACAGCGACTGCCTATTCTCCGCATACAACCTGTTTTGATATGCTGATATGTCCTCTATGCAGTCTGCTAATTTTATTTTAAAAGCCTTTTTATCAGGCTGCTTTATATCGGAATCCGTGTCAATCTTTGAGAGATTGACGTTTTTATTGGGCTTTATTTTACATTTGATCCAATTCATTTTTTAGATTATTTTAAAGGTGATACCCCCTCAGTATTTTGACGAAATTTACGCTTCAACAATCATTTTACCTTTGTTTTCACCTTTAAATAAACCCAATAAGGCTTTTGGTAATTGGTCAAAACCATGTTCAATTGTTTCGGTATATTTCAATTTGCCTTCTTTTATCCACTTTGCCAAATGCTCAATGCCTTCGGGAAATTGACTTTGAAAATTACCTATAATGAAGCCTTGCATCAACACACTTTTCGTCAATAACAGAGGTTGCAAGCGTGGCCCCATTGGCGTTTCCGAACTGTTATACAAAGCAATTTGCCCGCACAAAGGTATCCGAGCTTGAAAATTGATGTTGCTGATAACCGCATCCGATATGTCGCCGCCTACATTATCGTAGTAAATGTCAACACCTTTGGGGCAGGCTTCGGCAATCGCTTTTTTCATATCGGTTGTGGTTTTGTAATTAATGACTTCATCAAAACCAAAATCCTTTTTCAACATTTTTATCTTTTCATCTGAACCCGCAATGCCCACGACACGGCAACCCTGTATTTTCGCAATCTGCCCAACCACCATACCTACCGCACCTGCTGCACCCGACACAACAACCGTTTCACCCGCTTTGGGCTTCCCGATGTGCATCAAACCAAAATAAGCGGTGAGACCTGGCATTCCTAAAACGCCCAAATAATAACTTGCTTTTATGTTTGTGGTATCCAATTTTTGCAAGCCTTTTTCAGTGGCAATTGTGTGTTTACGCCACGGCAATCCACCCAAAACAATATCGCCAATTTTGAACTTATCCGAGGTGGTTTCCAAAACCTCAGCAACTACACCCCCTTCAATGGGTTTTCCAATTTGGAAAGGTGGCGCATACGATTTTGCGTCATTCATACGCCCACGCATGTAAGGGTCAACGGAATAATATAGACTTTTGAGATAGACTTCGTTGTCTTGCATTTTTGGCAATTCTACGCTTTCTAATCTGAAATTTCCGACAGTAGGCAAGCCTTTCGGTCTTGATGCCAATACGATTTGCTTTGTAGTCATTTGTATATTTTTTAGATTAAAAACGAATAAAAATAACATGTATTAAGTAAATTTTTATTGAAACACATAGGCACATAGAAAACATAGTATTATGTATAAAACATTTATAATCAACACTTTATGCAACTCTATGTGTCCTATGTGCCTATGTGTTTCAAAAAAACTACTACCTTTTTTTTAAAAAAACTACTACTTTGTTACAAAATTTTAAATGATAAAATGTGCTTCGGAAGTAATCGGAATATTCAATACTTTTGAAATCAAACAGTTTTTCTCAGCATCTTTTGCAATCGCTTCAAATTCCGCCGCTTGAATACCAACGACCGCACCCGTAATGGATAAATGTACGCCCGTAATGCTCATGCCTGCCATTGTCACAACCGCTTCGGTGTCTAAATATGTGGGTTTTAGGACTTTTTGATTCAAGATAGCGGTGACGGCCATTGTGAAACAACCCGCATGAGCTGCCGCCAACAATTCTTCTGGATTAGTGCCTTTCACCCCTTCCTCAAAACGGGTTTTGAAACTGTAATTTGTTTCACTTAAAATACCACTTTGCGTTGTCAAAGTGCCTTTTCCTTCCATAAGGTCGCCCGCCCAATGGGCTTTTGCTGTACGTTTCATATTGATTTTTTTATTTTTTTAAAAAATATTTATAGTGGATCGGTTAATTCACTTACCCGAATCAATTTTTTATTCACAAATTCATCCATACCCAACTCTGAAAGTTCACGACCATAGCCTGAACGTTTTGTGCCACCAAAAGGCAAATCGGCTTGTGTCCAAGTAGGATGATTGATGAAAACCATGCCTGTATCAATTTGGTCTGCCACCCGCATACCACGTTCAATGTCTTGCGTGAAAACAGTTCCACCTAAGCCAAAAGGTGAATCATTAGCCAATTCAATAGCCGCTTTTTCGTCTTTTACACGATAAAAAGAAGCAACAGGCCCAAACAATTCTTCATAGTAGGCAGGATTTTTTGGCGATATATCGGTCAAAATAGTGGGTTCCATAAACGCCCCTTCTCGGCTCATGCGCTTGCCTCCCAACAATAATTTTGCTCCTGCGTCAACCGCTTTTTTCACTTGGTCGGCAATTTGCACGGCGGCAGCTTCACTACTGAGGGGCCCTAATTCCGTGGCTTTATCCATGGGGTCGCCAACTTTCAATTTCGATAATTTATCCTTGAATTTATCTATAAACTCATCCGCAACGGCTTCCACGGCGATAAACCGTTTGGATGCCACACAACATTCGCCGTTGTTATTGATGCGCCCAATGACAGCCCATTCTACGGCTTTATCAATATCGGCATCTTCTAACACAATAAAAGCGTCGCTGCCACCCAATTCTAAGACTGATTTTTTCAAAAACTTACCCGCCTCTGCCGCCACACTCGCACCTGCCGCCTCACTACCCGTGAGCGAAACGCCTTTGATGCGTTCATCCGAAACCAAAGCCGTGGCGTGTTCTCCCGTAATCAAAAGATTGGTGTAAAGACCAACGGGCGCACCCGCTTCTTTGAATAATTCGGCAATCGCAATACCGCATTGTGGCACAATCGAGGCATGTTTTACAAGCACCGTGTTACCGACCATAATATTTGGGGCAGCAAACCGAGCCACCTGATAAAAAGGGAAATTCCAAGGCTCAACGCCCAAAATGACACCAATAGGGCTATTGCGCACAATCGCTTTTCCGTATTTCGGACTCAATGTTTTATCCGCCAAAAAAGTAGCGGCATTGTCGGCGTAATAATCCAAAATGTCGGCACTCAAAATGATTTCTCCCTCGGCTTGCGCAAGGAGTTTACCCATTTCTAAGGTAACAAGTTTTGCCAATGACTCCTTTTTTTGACGCATCAAATTGGCTACTTTATGCAACAATTCGGCTCGTTGTGGATAGGTGGTTTTGCGCCACTCGGTGTATGTTTTTGTGGCTTGTGCAATCGCAGCATCTACCGCCTTATCGGTCATTTCTTCAAAAGATTTGATGATTTTATTGGTAGTCGGATTGGTGGTTTTTATGGACATAATTTTACGCAATTAGATTGTGAGTAAATTCTCAAAGCGCAAAATTGGGTAAAATACTGAGGGGGTGCGTTACACAACTTTGGAAATAAGTTGCATGATTCACACATTTTATTAAATGATTTTTTTTAACACATAGGCACATAGGACACATAGGCAAATATATAGTTGATTGATTTTCAATGAGTTATAAATATTTTTTCTATAAACTATGTGTCCTATGTGCCTATGTGTTAAAAAAAATAACCTGTTTTTAACCAAAGATTAAAACGGTTTTCCATGCGTCAA
>JAYTMW010000355.1:0-7726 GCA_043728105.1 Saprospiraceae bacterium
TTTTAATCAGTGGCAGCGGTGATATATCTTTGGCGGGCAAAGGGAAAAAAATGAATGCTAAGATAAGTGGCTCGGGAGATGTCAGAACTTTTGACTTTATTTGTGATGATATTAAAGCGAATGTGACGGGCAGCGGTAATATGGATTTGAACCCCGTTAAAACGCTCGATGCCACAATAAGCGGCAGCGGCGATATTACCTACAAAGGCAACCCCTCAGTAAATTCGCAAGTGACTGGGAGTGGGCGTATAAGAAAATTTTAGTTGTCAGATTTTCGTTTTTATTGATACCTGTATTTTATCATGATGGTAGCTCATTGCTGAAGGCTGAAAGCTACAAAACTAAAACCTATTTTTTGTGCAAACCATTGATAGACAAGCACTTATAGAGAATCAATTGGGCGATGAAGCCTCGTTTGAGCGCATGTTCAGGACGCATTATGCCCGTCTATGCGCCTTTGCTGCCACGATGATTGATGACAGAGACGAAGCCGAGGAGGTCGTTCAAACGATGTTTTGCCGATTGTGGGAGCAACGGGATGCACTCGATATTACCATTTCGGTTCAAGCTTATTTGTTCCGTTCGGTGCGGAATGCTTGCTTGAATCATATTAAAAAAATGCAAATTAGGGAGACCTATAAAGTGATGAATTTAGAAAATTTAAATCAAAATCCCGAGTATCAACCCGATCGCACAACGCATTCGGAACTCTCAAAAAAGATTGAACAGGCGATTGCAGATTTGCCTGAACAATGCCGTTTGGTTTTCAAAATGAGTCGGTTTGAGGAATTAAAATATAAGGAAATAGCTGAGCAATTGGGTATTTCTATTAAAACTGTAGAGAACCAAATGGGGAAAGCGTTGAAGGTTTTGCGATTCAAATTAGCAGATTTTTTAACGCTTATTGTATTTATTTTGAATGGCATGTAGCGGCGAATTTATTCGCCGAATGTGTTGAATTATGTTATTCGGCGGATAAATCCGCCGATACAAAATAAAAAAGGATGAAAGAATACTTACCTGAAATAGAAGAGCTAATCGCCAAGGTGTTGACCGAAGAAGCGACGATGACCGAACAGGTTGAGCTAAAGCATTGGCTCACGGAGTCGCCCGATAATCAGCAATATTTTGAAACTTTGCAAACCGTTTGGACATCTTCTGCGGAGGCTTCGCCTGTGCTTGATGTGGATACGGACAAGGCGTGGGTGGCTGTACGCAAGCGCATACATGCACGTAAACCCTTGATAATCAATCGGTTATCTGCGTCTTTTGTTTGGAAAGCGGCGGCGGCCGTTGCTCTTTTGGTGACCGCTACGTTATGGTTTATGAAGGAGGAAAAATTGCCCCCCCTCAGTATTTTGGCCGATTTGACGGAACGAACCGATACCTTATCCGATAAATCAATTATTAAGTTGAATAAAAAATCGAGCATTACTTATCAGTTTTCGAAGAAAGAAAGACGGGTAAAAATGGAAGGTGAAGCCTATTTTGCGGTTGCGCCCGATAAGTCAAAGCCTTTTTTTATTGAGGTTAAAAATTTAGAAATACAAGTAGTAGGGACAGCTTTTAAAGTGGATGATTTTTCTCAAACGGGTAAAATTATTGTGGATGTTGAAGAAGGCATTGTGAAGATGAAAGGGACGAATGAAGAAAAGACCTTTATCAAAAATCAAAAGGCTATCTATAATACTTTGACAGGTAAATTTGAAAAAAATGTAGAAAAAGAACAAAGTAGCATAGTGCATGTGGAAACAAAATTAGGCGTTTTTGATTTTAACAAGATTCCCATTAAAAATGTGTTACCTAAAATTAGTAAATACTATAATGTTTCTATTGATGCTGAAACCAATGTAGATTTAAATTGCCCATTGACAACTACTTTAAATTTTAATGATAATATTGAAGATATTTTAGACATCATTAAAGATTCATGTGAAGATATAGGTTTAGATTACAAAAAAGAAAATGGACGCTACATTATTTTTAAGAAAAACTAACTAAATATCGAACTAAAAAAAGGACTAAATCAATCTGAAAAAACAACCTCCAAGCACGCCTTTTATGCGCAGTACGAAACAGTGTGTGTAAAGTGCCAAAGTAGAATTAATTCCTATTTTGCTCTTTGAAATTTCAAGATTTCCTTTTCTTTTTCTCCTTAGGTTTCGTCTTCAAAAACGCATTCGGATTGTAAAAAAGCCCTTTCACATAAACCGAATCTGTCTTGAAATAAGATTGTTCATTTTGGCTCGAATGCAGCACAAAAAGACTGTCCAAGCGATAAGCTGTTAAAACAATAGAATCTCGTTTTCGTGTTATAACCAATTGATTCTCAATGTTTTCGTTGACTAAAGGCTCTCGTGTAGCGTCATAATATTTGTCGTTTCTGATTGTATCAATGGCCTTCAAATAGTTCTTAATGAGCGTATTTGAGACCGCATACTGAGGGGTAGCGTAGCCCCAATTGACGGAATCTTTTGCATAAAAACGCATCGAGTCAGAGCGGGTTCTGAACTCCAATTTTGCCACATCTTTGGGATTAAAACTCAACAACGTTTTGCTTCTAAACGACTTAAAATCACGGTTAAAAAAGCGCAATAAATCTCCTTTTACACCATAAAGAAAACGCTCTTTTGGGAGTTTTATGAAGGTCATGGGTGAATCAGGTGTAATATAATCCACGTAATAGATTGAAAATGCCCTTTTTGCGGTGGTCACCAAGCGCAAATCAATGTCCATTTGAGGCTTCTCATACGTGCGTTCGCCTATTGAATCAACGCCGTCGGGTAGTTTTTTCAAGGTCGTGCTTTCCATTTCATTAAACAATTTCAAAAAAGGCTCAACGGAATCTTGATGCACCCGTACCGTCACATCGTCTTTTACGACCAACCAAATAGAATCTTTTAAGCGGGTAAAAGTCATATCTTCGTCGTTCGCTCCATTGACCGTAAAGGTGTTGATGGTGTGATTTGCTATCCGCAAAATCGTTTTTTTATAAACCGTTTTTCGCTTACCCAAATACCTTTCAGATAGCCATGTGATGCTGTATATCGCCAACAACAATATCCAAAACCATTTGATGACGGCATTGCCAATGAAAAAACGATATAACATTTGGAAGAGTTTCCTCATACTTTTTTAACTCAAAAAAAAATTAACTGATTGATTATCAATGATTTATGAAATTTACAAGTAAATGTATAATTTTGTTTTGTTGATTGTTTTTTTGCAAAAATAAAAGATTGTTTATCATTTGAAGCAACTTTCAAAGAAATACATAAATTTGTTCTGACCAATGACAAAAAAATCATACGCATTGATTTTAAAAAAATAACAATTAATAGCATACACTATGAAAACTATGAGCCAAAACTTACCCGCTCAAACCTATCGCCACGTGCTTCCGTTGGGCGAAGATATGTTAGATATGTTCTCGATGTATAACCGTGACACCCGTTTAGTGGCGCAATGGGTCGAAAATTGTCTCAATAAAACTTCTTGGGAAACGGATATTCATACCGAAACATCTCATACCGAACTGTTTCGACATTTCTATTTTGAATCAAAAAATATTCAAAAAACCAAAGGGCAACAAACTTTTGGCTTTGGTTTTCCGATGATTTTTGATAAAAACACGGGAAATACTGAGGGGCCTCCTTTGAGTATGCCATTGTTCATTTGGTATTTGACTCTTCGCCCCAATCCTAATAGGAGTGATAGTTGGATTTTAGGTTTTGAAGAAAATGGTGCTATTGCAGTGAATGAATATTTCGTAAAACATTGCATTGAAAAATATGATATAAATTTTTATGAGCAATTATCGAAATATGCCCACGAGCGTCCTTTGAATTCTGTGACCCATAATTTTAAGGATTTTATAAAAGGTTTGGGTAAAAAAATAGGCTTCGATGATTTTAATTGTGAAGCCAATTTGAATGAATGCCCAACGAGTCCAATGCTTCAAAGACAGGCAGCTGCGGGTGGCATTTCGTGGTCAGGAGCGATTGGATTGTTCCCACATCAAGATGGTTCTTTGTCAGAAGAAGTTGCACAACTCATTGATTTTCAAAACTTTACGTGGACAGCTGAACATTCCCATGAGTTTGCGCCTTTGCCTGAGGATGCTTATCAGCGTGAAACTTTGCGGACTGTTTTGAGAAATAAAATTACGGCTGTGGAAGGCGCACACGGCTCAGGCAAAACACATTTGGCGACAAATATTTTGATGAATGCTTTGTCAAATGGACAAAAAGCGGCGGTTGTGGCGAACGATTTGGGCAGCTTGAAACAGATTCAAAATGAGTTTGTCAAATTGGGATTAGGCAATTTAACTTTTCTACTACAAGATATTTATCACGATAAAAAAACACTTTTAGACACGCTTCGGAATGAGCAATTTGGTAAAACAATAGACTTCAAAGCAGACGATTTTAAAATTGCGATGAAGCAAGCTCGGCGCAATTTGGCAAAGTCAGATGACAGCCACGATGCTCTTAGTCGCCCTATTTTTGGTTCTGAAAACTTTTCAGAAGTGGTTGGTCATTATATGGCTTCCCAAAGGCAAGTGGGTAAAGAATTGCTCGCAAATCATTTAAATTCAAATGATTACGCATTTGATAAAACGGAATATGATGCTTTGAGACTCCAATTGCAACAGTCCGAAATTCTTTATAGAAACGCCAACACGCTAAAACATCCGTTGGGACAATTGCACCCCTCAGTATTTCAAGAAAAAAATAGCGACAATGGGCGTGACAAAACCAAGGATTTGTTGGCGCAATTTATAGAAAAATGGAAGGCATTGCACCACCGCCACATTGCCATTTATGATGCTTACACGCAACGTTTGATGACCTACTATGAAAGTCATTTCAATGATTTAAGGACGCAATTTCGTGCGCTCAAAGAGGCTTATTCCGATCATCAATTTCAGTTTGGGACGGACTTTGAAGACAATAGTTTTTTAAAAATAAGTGGTTTGCGAGCAGCTTCTTTATTTTCCAACCGATCAAAAAACGTGCTTTCAGCCAAGGATGAAGCCTTGAATCAATATGAAGGTTTGGAGAAAATATTTAATACTCGTCGTCATTTTATTCATAATTTTTTGAAAAAAAACGACCAAAAAGACTTCAAAAAGCTCCAAATCAACCTCGAATCCTTTGAATTGGCTCTAAAAGGATGGCGAAAAGTGATGCCCTCTACGGTGCAAGAAGAAGTACAAAGGCTTAATTCAAAAACAGCTTTATATTTTGATAAAGTTTTGGCGGAAGAAATAAAAGGGCTCGAAGCCGACCTTGAACACCTTTTGAAAGAAACAAACGAAGCCCATCTTTACGCCGACCCTCTCAGTCACAAGATGCTCACGTTGCCAAAACGGATGCTTTTTATAGAAGAAACCATTGAAAAATTGGAAGAATCGCAGCTCAATATGCGTGACTTTGACACCTTTTATTCGTGGCAAAGTCATTGGTTGAGCCTGCCCGAAAAGAGCCGAAAATTGGTTCAAGCGTGTATAAAAGTAAAACCTAATGATTGGGTCACTGCTTTTGAAAGTTGGTATTTTCATAATACATTAATCGGTCATTATCAATCGAATACGCTTGGAAATGATGAGTTAATGAATCTTATGAACGATGCCGAAGATAAGGTGCGGCACATGCTTCCAACTCAGATTGGACATTTTTGGTCGGAAAGAAAAAAAGAGGCAATTAAGGTTTTAAAATCGAAAAATACTGAGGGGTATAAATTCTTTTTCCACAAAAAAAATGTGGAGTATGCTCAAAGTCTTTATTTGAAAGATATTTTGAAAAAAACAATTAACACGCTTACTGAAATTTTCCCTATTCTTTTAATGACTCCTCAGGTGGCAAGTCAAGTGATTGAAGGTGATGGAAAAGAGTTTGATATTGTTGTTTTTGATAATGCACAAAATATTGATAGCGAACAAGTTGTGCCAATTCTTAGAAATACTGAGGGGGTTGTTGTTCTTTCTGAATATGCGCCACATGACCACGCAAATCCCAATGCTTTACCCGCAAAAGTGAAAGGCAACGGGGCAGCTACTGTTAGGCTCAATCACCTACATCGCCCGTTAAGCGACACCGCTCGCCGCTTGAATCAAACCGTTTTTTATCCCGACCTTGAAGTGTCTTTACAGTACGCCTCAGCCGAGCAAAGCGTGCATGTGTCGCATTTAGAAAATGGAAAATGGGATGAACTGACGCAATCAAACGAAGCTGAAATCGTGGAAGTGTTGCGCATTTTGGAGGAAATAAATGCGACACCGTTTAACACTTTTCCACGTATTGGCATTGTTTGTTTAAATAAAAAACAACGTAATGCTTTGAATAACAGTCTTTTACACATTATTCAAAAAAAGATAACTGGTTGGGAAAAACTGGAACAAATGCAGCGCAACGGTCTCGGCATTTTCAGTTTAGAAGAAATGGCGGGTCTGCAATTCGATGTTTTGGTGGTGAGCGGCACGGTACATCGGTTAGAAGATGTGACGTTGAGTAAAAAATTATTACGCAAATTAGTCAGTAGTTTTACCAAAAAAATCTACTGGGTCAACTCTATTCCCAAATCAGAATTGATTTCAAATCAATCGCAAACGGAGAATGAAACACCGTTTTTGCTCTCCAATTTGCTCCTTTTGTCGGATACAATTAATGAAAATGAAACCCAACGATATGAACAACATTTTGACCAATTAGCCGCTATTTATGCTAAACCAAAGCTTGTAATTGACTCAATTTTCGTCCATGAGGTCATTGAAGGCTTATCCCATTTTATAGAAAAAGATTATCTAAAACCGAGCTATCTCATTGATAATCAATCCTTTGCGTTGGTCATTACACCCAAACATGAAGGTCAAAATCCGATTATCATAAGGATAGATGGTAAGTTGTCTCGTGGTCGCTATTTCAACCCTTCATGGGAACGTCGCACGCTCAAAGCTTTAGAAAAAATGAATCTGCCCGTCCTTTCAATCTGGTCTTACGATTGGTGGCGCAATCCGAAAGATGAAGCCTTTAAATTGGCACAATTGGTTTTTGCCATTGATAGGCAATTGGAGGTTGTTTAGAAATGATGAATGATGAATGATGAATCCGATTCATCATTCATCATTTCTTTAATTACTTTTCATAAACATATTGGAGTAGGAGCCATCTCGAAATTCGTAGTCGTAAAAAATTTCCCAACCCGATTTCTCACTCGTTCCCTTTTTTAACATCTTACTACTGAGGGGCAAGCCATTGGAATTATAGGTAAAAATAATCTCATTTTGATTACCCACTATTTTTCGTAACAAACCATCTGCATCATATTCATAAAACATAGTATCAATCAATTCTTCACCTCTCGAAGTCGTTTCATCGTATTGAAAATATTGCATTTTGCTTTTTTTGCCTTGCTCGTTGTATTCAACCGTATATTTCCAACCATCTTTGACAAATTGAGTCACCATGCCTTTTTTATCAAGAAATGTAGTGTCACTATAATCTTCTTCATTGGAACAAATACGGGTCGAATCTCCTTGCCATTCATAGACCAAATACCATTCATGATATGCTCCCGTGTAAATTAATGAGTGATATTCTTCATACATTCTGCCTTCGGGACTAAAATGATATTTCACTTCTTCTCGAATCGAGTCCGTTCCATCGGCACATCTTTGAAAAATTCGAGACTTAAATAATTGTGATTGATTGTTATAAAAATGCCA
>JAYTMW010000356.1:0-16418 GCA_043728105.1 Saprospiraceae bacterium
CTTTTCGCTACGGCCCTAATCAATATTTTAATACAATTGACCCTTTTTCGCTTGAAAAGGTGGAAATACTGAGGGGGTCGGGTTCGGTCGCTTATGGCTCGGATGCGCAAGGTGGGGTGATTCAGGTTTTGACTAAAACGCCTTCTTTTTCAAGCAAAAACACGATAAATGGCGGCATTTTGGGTAGAATCATGTCGGGTGGCATGGAGCAAACGTTGCATGGGGATGTGGCTTTTAGTGGCTCAAAAGTGGCGATTTTGGGTGGCATAAGCTATCGCAATTTTGGGGATTTAATTGGAGGAGATACCACGGGACGGCAATCGCCAACGGGCTACAATGAATTGGATTTTGATATAAAATCTTTATTTAAAATAAACACAAATACGTCTTTAACCTTGGCCCACCAAAACGTTGTGCAAGATAATGTACCCGTTTTTCATAAAATTCAGTTAGAAAATTTTAAAATAAACGACTTCGACCCACAACGCCGTCAACTTACCTACGCTCGTTTAGACAAAACTTTTGATAATTCTGTTTTGAAAAAAGCCTATCTCATCGCTTCTTTTCAAGCCACGGAGGAAGGACGCAACAGTCAAAAAAATGGCTCGTCGGTTTTGCGCATCGAAAATGATAAAGTGCGTTCTACGGGCGTGACCCTACAAACCGAAATGACTTTTTCCAAAGATTGGACAGCCGTTAATGGCGTTGAGTTTTATCATGATGTGGTCAAAAGTACAAGGTCTGATTTAGATGAAAAACAAAATATAAGTACCCCAAAACGTGGGCTTTATCCCGACGGTTCAACCATGATGAGCCTTGCCGCTTATTCTTTGCATCATCTTCAAAAAGACGATTGGCATGTTACTTTTGGTGGTCGTTTCAACACGTATAATATAGGTGTGAAAGATGAAAACTTGGGTAAAACGACTTTAAAACCTTCGGCTTTTGTTTGGAATGCTACGATATTAAAAAGTTGGGAAAACGTGAGTCTTTTTGCCGCCTTCAATACCGCTTTTCGTGCGCCCAATATTGATGATTTAGGCACTTTGGGCATCGTTGATTTTAGATATGAAACCCCTAATTTTAATTTAAAACCAGAAAAATCATACAATACGCAAGTGGGTTTTAAGTACAAATCAAGCAAGCTAAAAGGCGAAACCTATCTTTATAGAAACGAATTAAGAGACATTATTGCAAGAATAAAAGTGGATACGCAAACCATACAAGGCTATCCACTCTATAAAAAAGAAAACGTCGAACAAGGCTATATTCAAGGCTTTGAAACGCAATGGACTTACGAAATACTGAGGGGTCTCTCTTTGGAAAGTGGCTTGACTTACACCTTCGGCGAAAATGTGACGAAGGCTGAACCCATGCGCCGCATTCCACCATTAAATGGTCGTTTTGCCTTAAATTTCAATCAAAAAACATGGTTTGTAATCACCGAAATCATGGGTGCAACCCTACAAAATCGTTTGGCACAAGGCGATAAAGACGACAATAGGATACCCAAAAATGGCACACCCGCTTGGTGGATTCTAAATATTTATGGCAGCTATAATTGGCAGTTTTTGAGTTTTAATATCGGTTTACAAAATCTTTTTAACCGTGATTATCGCACGCATGGGTCGGGTGTGAATGGCGTTGGGCGGTCGACGAGTTTGAGTGTTGAATGGCATTTTTAGGAATTATACGAATTAGGAGATTTTAAGATTTCTTTTAAATCTCTTTACATCAAAATAAAATCCTATAATCCGTGTATAAAATCCCGCAGGGCTTATGTACAATCTCTTACCGTTAATTGAAATTGAAAATGCTCCTTTTCTATTTTAATGATTTTTAAAAAACGGTCATAAATTATTGATTTAAACCTTCATATAAATTTGTGGTGTACCCGAAAAAATTAACCTAAAATTAAGTTTACTTTCACCTTAAAAAGGTAAACAGATTTCACCTTTGTTGATTCATTTTATTAAATCAATTTTGTATGAAACGGTTTAAATTTGTAATCCTTTTTAGTCTCTCTTTTTTGATACATCGCAGGGCAAACGCCCAAGTTTTTACGATTGATTTTAAGAGCAACATAAATCCTATTGGCTTCATTAAAACCGAAAAAACCATTTTGTTGGTAACGGATACCGCTTTTTTTGAATTGGATAAAAAAGCTAAAATGTGGAAGTCCATTCAATTTTTTAAAGAGAAAATAAAAACAGCAACGGTTTCCAAAAATCGTATTTGGATAGGCAGTAGTAAGGGTCTTTTTTACCAAGATGATAAAAATCCAATGACCGTTTGGACGGGCATTAATGAAGGAAAATTAGACGTTTTAGCCTTAAAAACGCATCCTTCGACCCAAGAACTGTTGGTGTCAACCGCCGACGATGGGGCGTTTAGTTTAAATGATAACGCTTTAAACAAAACCCTCGTGGCGTATATTCGAGCCGAAGATGCTTGTTCATGCGGCAGTTTTGATTGGATTGGCACGAATGCAGGATTGTTGCGCATAGATAAAAAAGGGGTAATTCAGACCTATGTGGAAGAAGGTGTAGGAGGCTTTGAAATACCCGATAACTTGGTGGATAGATTGTATTGCCCCGACGGAAAACATCTTTTGGTGGTCATGGGTGAGGCTTTGGCTTACTTGGAAGCGGATGAAAAAAAGGTAAGTTCTCACGCCGAAGGTTTTGAGTTTTTAGGTAAAAGAGGGAATAAAATATTTGATGAAGTAATGACTCCCGAAGGTGATTTTCTGTTTTTGACCCAAGACGGACTCATATTAATGCGCCGAGACGAGCTCGCTGAACAACATGAACACGGTGCAACTATAGAAGTTTATTCCAACGCAGGAAAACCTAAAATATCTAAATTTAAGCCCCCTACGTTACCCAATGACGTTTGGTTGAAAGGACATTTTGACGACAGTGGTGCGCTTTGGTTGGCTTCTTCAAAGCGTTTGTTTAAATTGTCGAAAAAAGAGTTGAAAGATTTATTGAAATAAGGGCAAAATATGATGCCTTTGGCTTCATTGGTGCGTTTCGCTCCATCAAGCTAAAAGCATGACAAGCTATAAGCATTACTGAGGGGGTAGCATAAGCACAGGCAATCGGATTTTCCAATCATTTATGTCTAAACCAACAATCGGTGCGCTCGTTTTCATAGCCCTTAAAAATGGTGTTTACGGGTGTGCCATGTATCAATTGTGCGTTGAATTTGGTGCGAATAAGATAATTAAAAGCACCCATATCGCCCGTGTAAACCGTTTTATTGTCTTGATTATAGGTGGCATGAAGGTGGCAGAGTTGCTCAATAAAAGGATGCATAATTTTTACATGTCCGCCAATTATTCCACAATTTAGAAGCGTATGTTGTTTGAATTGAGATTCATAATCGGCGTAATCCATAATCTGCCGCCGCAGGTGTTCGGAGTGGGCATTCATCCATTCGTTGTCGAGCGATTTTTCTTCATCACCACAAAAAATAGCCGTCGGATTCGCCTTAAAAAGGGTTTGAATAAAGGGATTATTCAACAAAACAACGTCTGAAACGTCCGTAATGAATAGATTTTGTATTGTCCTACCGTAGCGTTGCAAAAAATCAAGATAGACAAAATAACGATAAATATTGGGATTAAATTGAGCGTTATAGTCTATTTTGACGAATCTCAATGCGTCACTTTGATACTTTTCACAAGTAGTTTCCGTAAAATTATTATGAAAAACAATCCCTTGAAGCGAGTTCTGCACCAACGAATCAGCCCAATCTTTGACGAGTGCGAAGTCATTATTTTCTAAGGTTGTATTTCTATTGACATCATGGATACCTGTAATATGACAAGCCATGATAATATTTTTTTCAGTCGGAAATTTGAGCATTGAAAAAGCGATTAAGCAAGCACTAAACTTTGTTTTTTAACAGTTGCACAGATGCTATTAGGCATATTGCGATAGTAAATATACGTCCTTAAATCAAATTTTTTGACGCAATATTTTTGACTTGCTCGTTGAAAAAAATCAGCATCCGCCGCATAATCGTTTTTAAATTGTGTATTCATAAATACTTCTTTTTTACCAAACAAAGTGGCAAATAACACGCAATCATCCACGTGAATAAGTTGTTTTTTGTCAAATTTATCGGGTACGTAATAATCCTCAATTGAATCCACAATTGTTTCGGTGGTTGACGCAATCAAATCAACGTGCCGAACTGATTTCAAACAAGATGATAGGTGATGCGCCTTGTATTCGTCGTCCGAGTCTATGATAGTGATATAGTCGCCTTGACACATCAGCACGCCCCGATTGATAGATTGAGATTGCCCACAATTGGCGTGGTGCATGTAAACGATTCTATTTTTATGGACTCTCACGTAATCAAATAGCTCGTTTTGGGTGTCGTTATGGCTTCCGTCATCAATAATTATCAGTTCAAAATCTTGAAAATCTTGATTGAGTACCGAATCAATAGCTCTTTTTATTAAAAAAAAATCAGTGTTGTAAGTAGCCATAAGTACCGATATTTTTACTTTTTTTTCCATTGCTGCAATACGTTTAAATTAAAATTAAAACAAAATTACGAATCGAATTTTAACTCAATATTAAGTTTTAGTTATTGCGCCTTACATCACAACAATGTTCGTTATCAATCGAATGGGTCATTTTGAGTAGAATCCATTGATTACGAAACTTGATGATACATTTAAACTTATTGCCAAAAATAACGCAAAATACTGAGGGGGTGCATACCCTGCGAACACTTGATTATCAAACTGATAATTAAGAAATTCGTATAAAAAATAGCGTCAACGAATACGCAAAACATTCATTTTTATTAAATTACATATACGATTTTAAACTTAATAGTAATTTAACCTTGCATTCATTTTGAGATAACATACGGGATTTATTTTAGCAAAAAATATAAATCAATCCTATTTGTTCAAATTAAAACTGTCAAAAAATGAATCGTTTTTCCACCAAAGGTTACCTTTCTCTAACCTTGTTTTTATTCTTTATTTTTTCTATCACATTATCGGCGCAAAAGCCTCGCAATGTCATTGTTTTCATTGGTGACGGCTACGGCGTTGCACCTAAAACGGCTGCCCGTATGGCTTTGGGTCAAGGTCAAGACGGCGCACGATACAGTGATGACATCAATTTCCGTTTGATGCAAGCCGATAATTTGCGCTACAACACGGTAGTAACAACGCACTCTATGAACTCTTGGATTACGGATTCTGCCCCTGGTGCTACGGTGTATGCGAGTGGAAAAAAAGGCAAAGTGCATAACGAAGCCGTGGCTTTCAACATGGATGCTAATATGCCCATTGAAACCATCTTGGAAAACGCAAAAAAGGAAGGGTACGCCGTGGGCATTGTTTCCACGACTCGTATCACGCACGCTACACCAGCCGACTTTGCAAGCCACGTTTGGAACAGAGATTTAGAGGATGTTATCGCTACACAATATATATCGTCTTCGCAAGACGAATATAGAGCAACTTATGGCACAAAATACGATAGTTTGAATAAACATTGGGTTTTGCCAATGCCCAAACGAGGTGTTTCGGTTGATGTCATTTTAGGGGGTGGTTCACGTCACTTTTTGCCTAAAACAGCCGCTTCTGCCAACGCTAATATCGTGGACTCGAAAGGTGCTGCCATTCAAGCTGCGGGTGTTGCCGTTAAATTAGGTGGTAACAGAAGTGACGAAATTGATTTAGTTGAAGTGGCTAAAACACGGGGTTTTAAATACGTAAACAGCCGTGACGCTTTGCTGAATATTGATTTAAACCAATTTACGCCAACAAATAATACCAAATTATTAGGCTTATTTTCAACTTCTATGATGGATTTTGAGCAAGACCGTCAATTAGCGTATCCGTGGGAGCCAAGCTTGGCGGATATGACCCAAATCGCCATTGAAATTTTGAAGCGCAAAGGTGGCAGTAAAGGTTTCTTTTTAATGGTAGAAGGTGGTCGAATAGATCACCTCGAACACGCCAATGCAGGCGGCATTGCTTACGCAGAAGGCACTACCACAATGTCCGTTAGTGCAGATAAGGAAACACCTACGCCTGATGCTGTTTACACATCGGCTACGGCACCCGTTATATCGGGCATTTATGGTTCAGATTACATCATCAAAGAGGTTTTGGCTTTTGATTATGCTATCGGAAAAGGGCGTGAATTGTTGAAAGATAATGCCAACGAAACACTCATTTTTAGCACCGCCGACCATGAATGTGGTGGTTTGGCAATCGTCGGATTGCACGACGAAGCCGACTTGCAAAAAAACGCTTCAAAGATTCGCACTTATTCTGCAAACCCAGCCCAAACAGCGGCTACAGGTGGTGGCACGAATGCAAATCCATTGGGTTTAACACCTGGCGCACGGTGGTATCCGCAATACACAATGTACGATTTTCAAGGTTACAAATTTCCAAAACCAATCAGCGCAACCGCAAATCGTATCGTCATTGCTTATGGCTCAAATCCCGTGGTGAATGGTAACGGAACAAAATTGGGTGCAACACCAGGCAATCACACACCCGCCGATGTTTGGGTGGGCGCAGATGACAATTTGAGTGGTTCATTTGCTTCTCGCATCACAGGTCGTGGCTTATTGGATAATACGGATTTGACTCCTATTATGAAGGATTTTTTGAAATTGGATAAGTTCCAATTGTGGGCACCAAAACTATCCATGAGCAACACCACAACCGATAAAGATTACTGTCGTTTTGGCTTCGCAACAATGAAAGTTACCGTCAAAAATGACGATATTTATGCAGCTGAAAACATAGAAATAAATGTACCACTTCCTGCAAATACCGCTTTTAATAGTGCTAATGCAACGGGTGGTTTTTACAGCCAATATTGTGCAGGTGGTACAAAGTGTGAAAAATGGACAATTCCAAGTCTTGCGGCGGGTCAATCGGCTGAATTATCGTTACGGGTTTTTGCTTTATCAAACGCAGGTATGGCTACAACGGCTATGATTACGACGGAAAGTTTGACTGCCAATGGTGGACGGATGAGTATGAGTGTTCCCGTGGCGGCAGGTTGCGGTGGCGGCAATAGCTTGGGTAAAACGGTTAGTGCGGTTGATGCTATCAAGGCTTATCCAAACCCAACGAATGATAAATTGACGGTAGAATTGAACAGTCAAGCGGAAGGAAAAGGCACTTTGAATATTTATGATTCAAAGGGTGGTATCATCATTTCTAAATCCGTTGATTTGAATAAAGGTTTCAATAATTTTAACATCGAAACAAGCAAAATGACGGTGGGTAATTACTTCCTTATCATCCAAAATGATAATTGGGTGAGCGAGCCTAAGACCATTGTGAAATTATAAAAAGCGATACTTACACAAAAAAGTTTAGCCGCTTGAAGACATTGGTTTTCAAGCGGCTTTCTTTAAACAACCCTCGGTGTTTTCCCAAAAAATACATTTTATTTCAACAAATATTTCCCAAAATCCACCAAAGATTCAAACAATTCATCACAATCATGTGCCGCTAATTGTGCTTGTGTATGCGTCCCATTGGTCACGCCAAAACTCCAAACACCCGCTGCCCTACCCTCTTGTAAATCGCTTGGTGTGTCGCCAATTTTCGCCACTTGTTTAGGGTCGGTGATACCAAATTTTTTCATGGCTTTTTGAATCATAAAAGGCTCGGGGCGACCTTTTTCTACCTCGTCGCTTGTGATGCTAAAATCGAAAGGATTGCCTTGTTGCCAATTGAGTTTTTGGAAAATTTGGTCGGCTACTTCTCTATTAAATCCCGTGTTTAGGGCAATTTTTATATTGTTTTCCTTTAAAAAATCAAATATTTCAAGACAACCGTCGGTGGGTTCGATACTATTTATTGCATACCATTCTTCCAATAAATCTTTAAAAACTCGAAAAGAATTTTGGGCTTTTTGGTGGATACTCGCCTCTAAATTTTCAGAACCGATGCTTGGATTTGCGGCAAATTCTTCTCGCCAAAGTTTTTCAAAAACTTCAATTTTTGACCAACCCATCATGGTATTGATATAGCTTTTTTCGGTCGTGATTCCTGTAAAAATAAGAGCATCGTAGAAACAATCAACAACTTCATTATAGTCTTTTACAGTCGTTCCCGACATGTCAAATACGACGAGTTTTAGATTTTTTAACATGAATTTAATGAATTTTTGTGTGTAAAATGGGTTTCGTAGCTTACAGATTTATCCGAACCCGTTTCGACGGGTTCGGATAAATCCGTAAGCTACGGTAAAAATAACGCCTCGTGACAGCATTGTTTGGGTTCTAACATTAAATTAACATTAAGAAATTATAAATGCGCTCTACTTAACATTAGAGTAATATTCCGCCCATAATTTCAAGGCAAAATGGACGGAATGACCACGAAAATACAACGTTGGCTATCACAATCGAATGATATTGTTTTGACGCTATGGGCATCCGTGGCGGCTTTTTCATGCTATTTTTCGATGTACGCTTTTCGCAAACCTTTCACCGCTGCCACCTACGATGATATGTCTTTTTGGGGTATGGATTACAAAATCATTTTGGTCGTGTCGCAAGTCTTGGGCTACATGTTGTCGAAGTTTATTGGCATCAAAGTCATATCCGAAATGACGGCAAAAAACCGACCCCTCAGTATTTTGTGCTTAATTGGGTTTGCGGAGTTGGCTCTTTTGGGTTTTGCCCTCGTGCCGAAACCCTATAATATTGTGTGCCTCTTTTTCAACGGCTTGCCTTTGGGTCTGATTTGGGGTATCGTTTTTTCGTTTTTAGAAGGTCGCCGACAGACGGAAGTAATGGGCGCAGGTTTGGCGGCGAGTTTTATTTTGGCTTCGGGTGTGAGCAAAAGCATTGGTAAGACCTTGATGTTGGATTATCACGTGTCCGCTTTTTTGATGCCTTTTGCCACGGGTGCGTTGTTTATTATGCCACTTTTAATCTCCGTTTGGATGCTTTCGCAAATACCGACCCCCTCAGTATTGGACGAAAAAATGCGCTCAAAACGCCAACCCATGAACGGAAAAGAACGCACTATTTTGTTCAAAAGATACTTATGGGGGCTCGTGCCTTTGACCCTTTTTTACTTCATGCTCACCGCTTTTCGGGATTTTAGAGACAATTTTATCGTCGAAATTTGGGCTGATTTGGGTTACAACAATGCCTCCATTTTAACCACGGCGGAGATACCGATTACCATTTTTGTCTTAATTATCGTCGGATTAACGGTTTTTATCAAAGACAATGCAACGGCTTTTTGGGTCAATCATCTCGCTATTATGTCAGGTTGTGCGGTTGTTATGCTTTCCACTTTTTTATATGAAAATCATTGGATTTCACCCGTTTCTTGGATGATTTCAGTTGGTTTTGGCTTGTATCTCGCTTATATTTTGTATCAAAGTTTGATTTTTGATAGACTTTTAGCCACGTTTAGAGAAGTCGGCAACGCAGGATTTTTGATGTATGTGGCAGATGCTTTTGGCTATTTGGGTAGTGTGAGTATTTTATTTTTGAAAAATTTTGGGGCTAAGAAAATGGCGTGGTCAGCGTTTTTTATTCAAGCAAGTTTCATTGTGTCGTTTGCAGGTATTGTGTTGGTATTTATGTCGTTTTTTTATTTCTATCAAAAATATGAATACCGCAAAATCTCATTTCATACGGATGATATGATTTTGAATTTTGATAAAAAAGACATGAAAACTACTGTATAATTTTTAAACCGCTGATATTGCTGATTTAACGCTGATTTTTTAGATTCATTTTGAGCATTTTGTAAACCTTTTGTAGCGGCGGATTCATCCGCCGAATGTATTGATTGTCAATGTTTTACGTGGCATTCGGCGGATAAATCCGCCGCTACAAAAGGTTGCTGCTCATTCACTTTAAAACAAATATTTTAGTATGTCAAAAAAATATGATATAGCGATTGTGGGTGCGGGCATTGTCGGTTTGGCAATGGCATATTCTGCCGCCAAAAGAGGTAAAAGCGTGGTCGTTTTTGAGCGGCATCCACGGGCGGCGAGTGCTTCGGTGCGCAATTTTGGGATGTTGTGGCCCATTGGTCAACCCGCAGGTAATTTGTTGGATAGAGCGATGCGGAGTCGTGAAACGTGGTTGGATATTTGCCCCAAAGCCAATCTTTGGCACCGCAAAAGTGGCTCATTGCACTTGGCATATCACGACGATGAAATGGCGGTTTTGGAAGAATTTTATGCCTCCACGTATGATGCGGGTTACAAAACGCAATTGATTGCGAAGGATGATGTCAGTACATACAGCGATGTGGCGAAACCGAAAAATTTGAAAGGAGCATTATGGAGTACCACGGAAGTGAATATTGCGCCACGACAAGCCGTTGAGGGTATTGCTCGTTTTTTGGAGACGCACTACAACGTTGATTTTTTCTACAAAACAGCTATTACGGATGTGTGTTTCCCTTACGTCTATGGTTTTGATGAAGAAGTTGAAGTAAACGAACACGTATATATATGTAGCGGGGCGGATTTTGAGACGCTATACCCCTCAGTATTTTCAACAATTGGAATGACAAAATGCAAGTTGCAAATGCTCTCCACGGTGTCGCAACCCGATAGTTTTAAGTTGGGGCCCATGCTTTGTGCGGGGTTGACGCTGCGGCATTATGCGGCTTTTGCGGATTGCAAAACTCTGGAAGCTGTTGACGCTCGCTACGACCGTGATGAGCCACTTTTCAAGAAATATGGTATCCACGTTTTGCTGTCCGAAAACAATGAAAATCAATTGATAATTGGTGATTCGCATGAGTACGGTTTGGAACTTGACCCTTTTGACAAAGAAGACATCAATCGTCTGATTTTGCAATATTTGAACTCATTTGCCTCTTATCCAAAGACGTTTATCGGCGAGCGTTGGCACGGGATTTATCCAAAACTGATGGGCGAAACCGATTTTGTGCATGAAGTTGAAGACAACGTAACGATTGTGAATGGCTTGAGCGGGGCGGGCATGACGATGAGTTTTGGATTAGCGGAGGAGATAATGAGTGGGCAATTTGTGGTTTGAGAATTAAGTATATCTTTTTTTAGATAGTCCAAAAAACTTCACATAAACTTAAAATAGCTTTCCCATACGTTCAAATAAGGTTTTTTAATTTTGATTAGAAAACTATATAAATCCAAACGTTTAAATCAATTTTTTCATCAAAAAACATAAAACTACATGTTCAAGGAATTTGGTCAATTTATCATGCGAGGCAACGTGCTTGACCTCGCCGTGGGTGTCATCATTGGTGGCGCATTCAACAACATCGTTACCGCTTTGGTGGATAAACTCATTATGCCGTTGGTGGGTATCGTCATCGGTGGTGTTGATTTCAAAAATTTAGCAATCAAAGTCGGAGAAGCCTCTTTGGGTTATGGAGAGGTTATCCAAGCGATTATCAATTTCATCATTGTTGGCTTTGTGTTGTTTATGATATTAAAATCATACAACGCAGCGTCTAAAAACAAAGATGCCAATTATGCGCCCGCCCCCACGCCGACTGAATCTCTTTTAGCCGACCTTAAAGGCTTAATGGGTCAAGTGGCGGAGAATACGAAGCGTTGATTTTGCTTTTACGCTAAAATATGGAGGGGGTGCTTTGCAGAAAGTGACCCCCTCAGTATTTTGGGGTATTTTGGAGTGTTTTGGACAAAAAAAAGACATAGCTCTACGCAATGTCTTTCACTAAACAACAAGAATGTATGAAAAAAAATCTCACTAATTTTTCGAGACAAAGATAAAGCCAATACAAAGGCGTATGTCTCTTTTTCGGAGACTTTACATAAACTTAAACGTAGCAAAAATCATTATGTGTCGTGAGTGATATGAATCGAAAAACGATGAAATTGTAGCTCTTTTTTCAAGCACTATCGTATTCGCTTTTATCATTTTTTTATACAAAAAAAAGGAATATTTCTTTACATTAGCTTAACAAAAAATCAACAATAACTTAACGATTAAGCAACAATAACTTAATGTCACTTATGCAATTGCTCACGTATGCCCGTCCTACCTTTGCACCATAGAAGTTTTTAACATAAGACTTTTTTACTTTTTTTAAACAAAAAATTAAAGCTATGAAAACGTTTAACGAACTCACTAAATGTGTATTAGTTGGGGCATGTCTGCTATTGTCAATAGTCGTGAATGCCCAGATTAAAGGAAAAGTTTTGTCAACGGAAGACAATGCAGGTTTGCCCGGTGCCTCTGTTATTGTAAAAGGCACAAACAAAGGAGTATTAACTGATACCGACGGCACTTTTTCGATTGATGCCAAAGTAGGCGATGTACTTCAAGTCAGTTTCTTGGGTTTTGAAACCACAGAATTGTCCGCCCAAGACGGTATGAATTTTTCGATGAAACCGCAATCATCGGTTTTACAAGAGTTTGTGTCAACGGCTTTAGACATCCGAAAAACGAAAGCGTCGGTCGGTTTTGCGGTGCAAGACATCAAAGGCTCGGAACTCACGAAGGCTCGTGAAGCTAATCCCATAGCAAATCTTGTCGGCAAAGTGGCAGGTTTGACGATTGGTACAACGGGCGAAATGCTGGGCGCACCCCAAGTTTTACTGCGGGGTCGTCAACCACTTTACGTGGTGGATGGTGTACCTATTAACACCGATACTTGGAATATCAGCAACGATGATATTGAAAGTATCACGGTTTTGAAAGGGCCGACGGCTTCGGCTATTTATGGTTCACGGGGTCAATTTGGTGCCATTCAAATCACGACTAAACGTGGCACGAAGGACAAAAGAGGTTTTGCCGTGGATTTTAATAGTTCCACAATGGTTGAAAATGGATTTATTGCCATTCCAAAAGTACAAGACGAATACGGCCCAGGCGACCACGGCGAATATGGTTTCGTGGATGGTCGTGGCGGTGGACTTAATGATGGGGACTACGATATTTGGGGGCCAAAATTCAATGGACAACTTATCCCTCAGTATGATAGCCCTCTTGACCCTGCCACGGGCAAACTGAAAGGTACGCCGTGGGTGGCTCGTGGTAAGGACAATTTGCAACGCTTTTTACGTCCTGGTTTAATTACGACCAATAACTTATCTATCTCTGGCTCGAATGAAAAATTTGATTATCGAGTTTCGGGTTCGTATGGTTATCAACAAGGCATTATGCCAAATACGTGGTTGAACACCATTAACTTGAACACTACGGCGGGTTTTAATATTTCAAGCAAATTGCGTTTGGAAACGAGTATTAACTACAATCGTCAATTTACACCTAACTTCCCTGATGTGCAATATGGCCCCAATTCGATGATTTACAACATCACCACGTGGGGTGGCGCAGACTGGAATGTGGATGATTTTAACCCTGAAAAAGGTGGGTCTTATTGGCAAAAAGGTAAGGAAGGCGTGCAGCAGATTTATGCTGAATATCAGCGTTATAACAATCCTTATTTTATGGCTTATGAATGGCTAAGAGGGCATTACAAAAACGATATTTACGGCTTTACGGCTTTAAAATACAAGATTTTACCCAATTTGACGGCGCAAGTGCGGACACAAATTTCAAGCTATGATTTGTTGAGAACGGAGAAGTTTCCTTTTTCTGGCACCTCTTACGGACGTGAGGAAGGCAAAGGCGATTACCGTGAAGACAAGCGTAATCTTTTTGACAGCAACACCGATTTGTTGGTGTCTTTTGATAAAAATATTACCGAGGATTTTGGCGTAAAGGCTTCGGTGGGCGCAAATTTGCGCAATCTTTATTATCGTTCAAGCTACGTCACGACCAATTATTTGAACGTGCCAGAGCTTTATACATTCAGCAACTCTTTGAACCCCTTGTTGTCGGCTAATTTTACGTCTTCAATGACCGTTCCGAGTTTCTATGGTTATGCGGATTTCAATTACAAGACCTGGGCGTATTTGTCCGCCACGGGTCGGGTTGATAAGAGTTCAGCTCTTTTGCCGAAAAACAATACCTACTTTTACCCCTCAGTATCAGCCAGTATTTTGCCCTCTGAAATGGTGAATATGGGTATCATTTCTTTGTTAAAACTAAGAGGATCTTACGCCAACGTGGGTGGTTCTTTCACTGATAATACCATTGGTACGGCGGGTTCTTTCGTTGGTTATGGTGCGGGTTACAACACGCCTTATGGTGGACCAAAATATTTAGCTCCAGTTTATGACATCGGCAAACCGTACAACAATCAAACAGCCGCTTACTATAACCGGTTTTTGATTGATGGAAACTTAAAACCATCTTTCAGTTCGACGTATGAAATTGGTGCTGACATCCGCATTTTGAAAAACCGTTTGGGCTTTGATATCAACTATTTTGATGCCATTGATGGCCCACAAATATTCAATTTGCCCGTGTCTGAAACAGCGGGCCCTACGTCTTTCCGTACCAATGGTTTGAAAACAGAGCGCAAAGGTCTTGAATTGACTTTGACAGGCGTACCCGTGAAAACACAAAATTTCTCTTGGGAAATCCTTGCTAATTATTCTCAATATCAAGAAAGATTGAAGGAAATTTACGGTGAAGACCCGACTATTACCAGTTTCAATACTTTCTACAAAGTAGGTGATCGCTTGGATAAATACATCGGTTCGGCTTTCGTGCGCACGGGTACGACCGTGGTGGATGGTACAACTATTTATGATAAAAATACACCAATCGTTTACTCGGGTGCATTGCCCCTCGCTAAAGGCAATCAGTTTTTGGGTTATACCAATCCTGATTGGGTTTGGTCAATCAAAAACACTTTCACCTTTAAAGGTTTGAGCCTCGGTTTTCAATTTGACGGACGTGTGGGCGGTGTTATAGGTGACTACGTAGAGCGTCAAACATTCCGTGGGGGTCGCAATATTGCCACCGTAGAAGGTACTATGGCGGCGGCTCGTGAAGCCGATACCAAAGGCGTGAAAACTTGGACAGGTGATGGTGTTGTGGCAAGTAGTGGTACAATTAATTATGACAATAATGGTATCATTAAAAACTATTCCGAATTACAATTTGCACCAAACACGGCTAAAACATATTTGCAAGATTGGGTTGGTCGCTATTATGGTGTGGATGAAGGTTCTCTCCACAGCCGTACTTACATGAAATTGCGTGAGTTGACATTGACTTATCAGCTGCCACAAAGCCTATTAAAAGTTATTGGTGTGCGCCAAGCCAGTTTCTCGCTCATTGGTAGAAATCTTGTTTATTGGGCCGATATAACAGACCTCGATATTGACCAATACGCCAACCCTGGCACGGGTACTGATAGCAGCGTCAATGGTCGTTCAGGTTTGCAAACACCGACTTTGAGACGCTATGGTTTTAATTTGAATATCACTTTTTGAGTCAAAAGTGTATGGTGAAAAGTGAAGGGTAAATAGTGAAAAGTGGTTACCAATTTAGCGGCTATTAACCCTTCACTAATCACTTTTCACTCAAAATACTGAGGGGGTATCTTTATTTAATTTTTAAATTTAAAGAAAATGAAAATCAAAAATATATTTATAAATAGCCTTGTTTTGATGGCTTTAGCTTTCACAAGTTGTCAAAATTTTGACGATCTGGCGGTCAATCCAAATGCGCCGACTATTGCGCCTGCGTCCTTAGTTTTCAACGGTGTTTGTAATGACATCAACAATATTTACAGCGGCACACCGTGGAACGAAGCATCTAAATACGCTCAATATTGGTGCGTCAATTACAACTATTATGGCAATCAAGATTATGGCTGGACAAACAGTGCTTTAACTTTCGGTACGCTTTATAACGTACAGAAAATGGAACAAGAAGCCATTAGAAACGGCGCAAAAGACGTGAACCCGTTTGCCGCCATTGGCAAATTTATTAAGGCGTATTTTTATACCCAAATGTCTTTACGGGTAGGTGATGTGCCTTTGACGGATGCCCTAAAATCTGCCGAAAATGTTTTTAAACCTAAATACGACAGTCAAAAAGCCGTTTTTCAGCAGTCTTTGAAATGGTTGGATGAAGCCAATGATAATTTGACAACCTTAATTGGAGCGGCTGATGTTTCTCTTTCCGGTGATATTTACTTTGGAAATGACCTTCGCAAATGGCAAAAAGTAGTCAATACTTACCGTCTTCGTTTATTGGTTCATTTGAGTAAAAAAGAAGCGGATACGGATTTAAACATTAAAAAACAGTATTCCGATGTTTTGGGTAATCCTTCAAAATATCCAGTCTTGACGGGCATGGGCGATAATTTGCAATACAATTATAATACTTCTGCCAATAAATATCCGACCAATCCCGATAATTTTGGTAACGATGCGACTCGAAACAACATGGCCAAAACTTACGTGGATATTTTAAAAGACCTAAAAGACGCTCGCCTTTTCGTGACGTGCGAGCCAACCGATACGGCCTTAAAAACTGGTAAAACCCGCACC
>JAYTMW010000357.1:0-8933 GCA_043728105.1 Saprospiraceae bacterium
TTAATTGAGTGCCGTAGGCACGGCGCATATAAAAGACTAAATGCGCCGTCCCGATGGGACTCTATAAAAATCTCCACATTCTTTCGGCGGATTGAAATCCGCCGCTACAATGTGACCCGTCCCGATGGGACTGTAAAATTTAATCGCACAGGTTTGATAAATCCACCGCTACACTTAATTAACACAAACGACTTTTATATTTTTAAAACCTTCCATTGTTTTAAGTTGTAAAATATAAAAACCCGAAGTGACCCCCTCAGTATTTAGCCTTAAATTTTGCTCAGAAAGCCCACTTTTAGCTTTTATTATTTTGCCTTGCGAATCAATTAGAGCATATTCATGTAAAGGAAATGTCGTTGATTCGATGTTTATAAAATCCTTAAAAGCGTTTGGAAAAACTTTAATATTGCTCAAATCTAAAGACTGAATTGGAGAAATTACATCTAATTGACTCAAAGAATTGGCTATTCTTAGACTTAAGAACTGTTTCAAACCAAATTTAGCCGGGCCAATGGCTGTGGAATCAAAATTGTCTATAAAATTTTGATAGGTAAAATTATAATCCCTTGAACGATAGGAGTCAGAACGAGCATCTTCTTTTATCAGCGTTCGGAGCGAATCAATACGTGGATTCATATTTTTTAAGACATCATTGATAAGCTGTTTGGTATAAAAACTGTATAGATTTCGAAAATATTTACTCTTTAAAATTTGCTCAACGATAGGCCCGTCCGCTTTTGAATGCCACGTGTATATGTTTCGATTCGTCCAATTGGGCGCAAGGAAATTCACGCCAAAGGTGTTATCAGCGTCATAACTGATAAAATCGAAGGTGTTACTGATGGGATTATCATATAAAAAGAAATTATTTTTATTGTAGGCATAATCATCCCAATGCCCACAATTGACTTCCACGGCGAGTGCTTTTAAAAAACCTTCTACATTCAAAACACTGTACGTTTGTGCATCGGATAAGCCCGTTTGATTAAGCGTTTTTATCAGTTTTACAAGGTTTGTATAATCATCTAATGTCTCATTTGTTTTCAAATCATAGACCCTTCCGCCCGTGGTTGTTGCATTATTGATTGCTTTATAAGTGGCTTGATTGTCATTTATGTAAGCGAGATTTGCGGGGTAGGTACATTTATAAAAGTTACCTGTGTCAGATTTCATAACTCGTTTCAACCAATCGTCATCCAACTCTTCAACGTTTGTGTAAAGCCCAAAAAGACTGCCGTTGAGATAGACATTAACAAAATTCACACGCCGCTGAGGCAAGCCGAAACGATTCCAAACGTCGTAAAACAATTTTTCACGCACCATTGTTGGGTCATTGTGATTCCCATTCAAATTCAGCTCTTTAACTCCTTGATATTTTACCCCTTTTGTAAAAGCATTAAACTTAATTTTAAAAGATTTTTTCTTCGATTGACGAGACGTGTTACCCCTGAGTCTGAACCCCACATTTTTGACGGTATCGTTTTTTATGCCGTCAAAAAAGATAAAATCTGCTTTTATGTTATTGTCATAAAGCACATTGTTGTAGAGCCAATTTAAAGAATCTTGAGGTAAATTGATGCTAATTTTAGCCACTTTTATCTCATCAAAAAGATTGCGATATGGGATGTTTTGGGCGAATTGTTTTTTAGTGAAAACACAAATTAAGAGGAAGAGTAGTAGCTTTTTTTTCATAGCGCAATAATAAGGTTTGTTGTTTAAGTTTTTGAGTTAAGAACCTTTTTATTTAATTTTAATTGTAAAATACTGAGGGGGTATCCAAAAAAAATCGTAAAAAGACACAACATCTTTTTACGATTTATTTCACATAAATAATTGAAAATCAATAAGTTATGTTTATTGTTTTACAATCTTTTTAACCGCTAACCCTTCTTTAGCCTTAATGGTCAAATAATAAATACCACTTGGTTGATTCGCTAAATTCAATTCACCATTGTTGAAAATTGCCTCATTATTTTTAGACAAAACGACCTGTCCAATGATGTTTGTAATCGTCAAATACTGCGGGGTCAAACCCTCAAATTTATATTGAAAAGTACCGTTGGTTGGGTTTGGGGAAACGCTTAATTGATTGTCCAATTGTGGTTCGTCGGTGGCGGAGGTTACATCAAATTTTGTTCCCGAATTTAAGACTTCTTTTGTCGTCATATTTTGGATAAAAGCCAATACATAAACTTGATCGGCTACCCACGGAGCAACGGGTGTATAATTGAAATTAAGGCTCGCTTCAACGCCTTTTGCGGGCATCGTATATGCGTCACCATCCGCCGATGTGAGGAATTTTCTGAACACATCATAATGAACACTTTCGCCATTGCTGGCAGCAAAATTCAACTTTTTTTCAACAATTGCGACAAATAAACGGTATTCCGCCGCAGCCACATCACCAACTGGTTTAACGGTAATGGTCGCTGTTCTGCCTGCAGTACCTGAAATTTCTTTCACTTTTACTGATAAAGGGCTTGTTTTAGCCACGTCCGCTGCCAACGAAGTTGTTGTTACTGAACCCACGCTTGCATTGGCTGCACCATTGATGCACACACGAGGCGTTCCTGGAATCGCATAAAAAGTTTTACGCTTCACTTGCTCCGTTGTGTTGGCTTGATAAAGCGGGCATTGCGTATAAGGAATGTCGGGATGAATGGCTAAATGATGCACATCCGTATTGGTTTCAATTTTTATAGTCGTATAAAAACTTGGATTTGAGGCGGCGCATGTGCTGCAAAAAGTATTTGTAAAATGCTCCATCAAAACATATTTTTTTACGTTTTGAGCAAAAATACTGAGGGGTATAGCCAAAAGGCAAAATCCCAATGTAAATGACTTTTTCATATTGACAATATTTTTAATGATAAAAAAATTAATTTCAACTATTCAATTTTTCAAAGATGCCGAATAAATGTCCGTCCGTAATTTGGCAACCCGATTCTAACATGCGAAACAGTTCTATTTCACGGTTGGGTTTATACTCTTTTTCTTGTTTAAAAATGGACAAACCCTCTGTATGATTCATCAATTCTTTCATGTCTATATTTACGGTAAAATCAACTGGTACGGTTTCGTCGGCAGAGAGACCCATTAGGATTATTTTATCCGCTTCACATTTAAAGAGTTTTATTTCTTTCGATTCTCGGTGTTTCAAATACTCAATGCGTTTAATCGTGGTTTCAAAAACCATTTCGCTGAAAATATCAATGAGCGTGGAAGCACGTTCTGGATTTTTGGTTTTCAACATCGCCCAATCGTCGCCCGTGATGGTGTTGGACACTAAAAACTCAACAAATCGCTTTTCTAATTTTTCTAATTCGCTATCTTTTAAGCGTCTGTATTTCATGTATATATACGTGTAAGTGATGAATAAATATAGATAAGAGGATTGATATACCTTAAAACGTGAATTCTTTAAAATTTTTGTGAAACCCTACATAATATTTACTCACTGTTTTTGCTGCGCAAAAAGGCGTACAAAACAGAAATTTCTACGGATTGAAGCTATTTTTGAGAGAAAAGTTGAAAATTTTTCTCTCAAAAATAGCTTCAATCCAAAAAAAATCTTTAAAAACCTTTTTTTGCGCGGCAAAAACGAGGCGTGAACATTTTATATAGGGTTTTAAAAATCTATTTAATCCTTTTTTAAGTACGCTTTTTAGCGAAGCACAAAACAGTGAGTAAATACATCAAATGGGAACTACACCCTAAGAAAACCCTTCTCAAACCATTTAGTAACGAGAAAAACAAAAGTAAATAACAATGAAAATCGAACTGTGGGTAATTGGCAAAACGGACATAGAATATTTGAAAGAAGGCATTATGGTTTACGAAAAACGCTTAAAACATTACACGTCTTTTGAGATTGTGACGCTTTCTGATGTCAAAAACCCACCCCTCAGTAGCGAGCAATTGAAAATGAAAGAAGGTGAGAATATTCTTTCCAAATTGCAAAAAGACGATTTTTTAGTCGTGATGGATGAAGCGGGTAAACAATTTACTTCAACCGAATTTGCTTTGTTTTTAGAGAAAAAACAAGTAGAAAGTGTCAAAAAGATGATTTTTTTAGTGGGCGGGGCGTTTGGTTTTTCAGAAGCCGTGTATGAACGGGCGAATCAAAAAATGGCGTTTTCGAAAATGACTTTCACCCATCAAATGATTCGTTTGATATTCGTGGAACAATTATATCGTGCTTACACCATTATTAAAGGAGAAAAATACCATAATTGACTTTTGTTTCATTTATTTGCGGTTTAAACAACAAGATTTATTTTATGAGAGAAAGAGCTATTGACATATTAAGCGTAGGCGAATTGCTGATAGATATGATTTCCACTGATTTTGCTGATTCGATGGACAATGTTGAATCCTTCAAACGCATTCCAGGAGGAAGCCCTGCAAATTTGGGGATGAACATGAAACGTTTGGGTAATACTGTGCGTTTGGTAGCAAGCGTCGGCACGGATGATATGGGCGAATATTTGATTCAATGTATTAAAAATCTGGGTTTAGAAACCACTTCCATTCAACAAGTGAATGAACCGACAACCTTAATTTTGGTGACTCGTTCAAAAACAGTGAGTAATTTTGAAGCTTACCGTTGCGCTGATTGTCAAATTTCGGATGCTCAGATTGGAGATGATTTACTAAAAACGGTTTCTATATTTCACACTACTTGTTTTGCCCTCGGAAAAGAGCCCGCACAAGACGTAATACTGAGGGGTGCAAAACGAGCAGCCGAATTGGGTTGCGTTTTAAGCATTGATGTCAATTATGCGCAAAAAGTGTGGCAAAGTGAGGCAGATGTGAAAGAAATCGTCGCAAAATATTGTTCTCATGGTGCTTTTGTGAAAGTCAGTGAAGTGGATTGGGAACGTCTTTATGGCTCAAAGTTGACAAATCCAGAGACAGCCGCTAAGCATTTTTTGAGTCTGGGCGCACGTGATGTATGTGTCACATTGGGCGGCGAGGGTTGCTACGTGGCCTCAAATACTGAGGGGGGGCATTTTTTACCATCGAGACCCGTTGAAGTTAAAGATACGACAGGCGCAGGTGATGCTTTTTGGTCAGGTTTTTTAACGGCTCGTTTGGATGGTCATTCGATTTTGGATGCCGCAAAGGCGGGTAGGAAAATGGCGGAATTGAAATTAGCGCATTTTGGAACTTTGCCTAATACGGTTGAACGTAAGCGTATTTATGAAGATATTTAATTTTTTAACAAATAAAACAAAATCATGTCAAAAACAGAAGCTCTTATTTTACTGATTGCATCATGTGGTTTATTTGCATTGTTTTCTTACGCCACTTTTAAATTTGCCGTGTGGGTTTTTAAAAAATTGCACGAATAATTAAAGCAAAGTAACGAGTAAATAATAAATAGGTCATTTTTTTGAAACACATAGGCACATAGGACACATAGAACAATGTATAATTATTTAATTTTCAACGAGTTATGAAAAATATTCCTAAAAGCTATGTGTCCTATGTGCCTATGTGTTTCAAAAAAAAACTACAAATTGACCATGTTATTTTTTACTCGTTACAAATGTATTTCTAAACCATTTTTTTTACGAAAATACTGAGGGGGTGCAATTTATGGGCATTAATATACTTTTCTTGCACTCTTAAAAAAAAACGATTTGAATTTTCCATTTTACATAGCCCAGAGAGTATCAGCAAGTGGACAAAAGTCCTTTGCTCGTTTGATTATCCGCATTGCCATCGCCGCCGTTGCTTTGAGCATTGCGGTTATGATTATTGCATCGTCGCTTATCAAGGGTTTCAAATCCGAAATCAGTAATAAAATGTTTGGTTTTTGGGGCCATATCCATATTGCTTCGACCCAACAAACGACCACGCTTGAACCTAAATCCATTCCCGCAAATCCGTCTTTTCTTAACGAATTAAAAACCCTTAAAAATGTGCCCGATACTGAGGGGGGAAGCAAAAAGAGTAAAAAAGGCGTGCTTCATGTTCAGTCTTATGCGCAAATAGCGGGTATCATCAAAACAAAAGATAATTTTGAAGGCATTGTTTTAAAAGGTGTTGGGAACGATTTCGATTGGCAATTTGTGGAACAAAGCCTCATTGAAGGGCGGCGTTTGCAAAGCTGCGATACGTGTCGAGATATTTTAATTTCGAGGTCAACGGCGGGTCGAATGAAGCTGAAACTTGGCAGCAAATTCGTGGTTCACTTTGTTCAAAATACAGAAATGAAGCAAAGATTGTTTCAAGTAAGCGGCATCTATAACACGGGTTTGGAAGAATACGATAAGAAATTTGCGATGGTTGACATCAAAATTATTCAAGATTTATTGGGTTGGTCAAGCAATGAAGTTGCTGGTTTTGAGGTGTTTATTGAGGACATAAGTGATTTAAAAATTATAAATAACTACATCTATAAAGAAGTGATTACCAATGATTTATTCTCTCAAAGTGTCAAAGAAGAGCAGGAATCTATATTCAATTGGCTCGATTTGCAGGACGTTAATGAGTATATTATTCTCGGCATGATGCTCTTGGTAAGCATCATTAATATGGTGACGGCTCTGTTAATTCTGATTTTGGAAAGAACGAATATGATTGGCTTGTTGAAAGCTCTTGGTACTAAAAACTGGAATATTCAACAGATTTTTCTTTACTATGGTGCTATCATAATCGGCACCGGTTTATTCATCGGAAACGTGATGGGACTTTCTATTGCTTGGCTCGAAAAGACTTATAAATTTATAAAATTGCCCGAAGCGGATTATTATTTAAGTTATGCTCCTATTGAGTTTAATTTTTGGTATATCGTTGGTTTAAATGTTGGTACTTTTATCATAACAACACTTTTTTTGTTTTTACCCACTTTGCTTGTTTTGTCTATCACGCCCGTGAAGGCTCTGCATTTTAAATAATTTAATAGCTTCATACTATTTTTTTTCAAATAAAAAAGTATCCCGTTTGACGCTTCCAAGCCTTCCCCATATTAAAAAATACTACAGTTGCCATTTTTTTAACCTATAAAATCACCTCATTTTATAGTATTTAAGCATAAAATTTTACTTTTATGTTTAAAATCTTTATCTTTATTAGTATATTTGTACAGTTAACCGAAACCAAGAGAATTTCAAAAAGCCAAATAATTATGTCTGAACGTCCTGTCATTTATTTATGTTTTGCCAATCAGATAGACAACCATCTCGATTGTCTCAAAAAGGAAAGTCGTCAGGTTTTTCGAGCCTTACAAACCTTCCATGATAAACTCATCATCGAGTTTATTAGGGATGAAAGTGTGGAAATTGATGAACTTTTTGAAGACATGAAAAATTATGGCAATAGGATGGAAATTTTCCATTATTCAGGTCACGCCAACAGCGATATTTTACAACTTGAAGGAAACAATGCCCACGCCGAAGGTTTTGCAAAACTTTTAGAAACGGTTGCCCCCTCAGTACAATTGGTGTTTTTGAACGGCTGTTCTTCTTACGGACACGTTAAGCGGTTGTTTGAAAAAAATTGTAAAACCGTGATTGCCACAAGTTGCCCCATCGGCGACATAAAAGCTACTGAATTTTCAACCAAATTTTATGAGGGTTTAGCCATCGGTTACGCCATTGAAACCGCATTTGATTTTGCCGCTTCTTATGTATCCACAAAATATCAAATAGTAACCCAAAAGACCCGTGGCATTGGTGAAGCTAATGCGCAGGATACCGATGCACTGCCATGGGGACTATATACCAACGACAAAATTGACGTAGCTCAATCCAGCGTGAAATGGGAATTACCTCGTTATCAACATATCGCAGCACCTCGAGTCGTGGATGCTAATTACGAAATCAACCAAGACATTCACCAAATTGTTGAGGAAATGGCGAAGCATGTTCCCGCCCTTTCCGCTTTCATTCAACAATCGAAGAGGGCTTCGTGGATGCAAATTCCGATGAATTTTCCGTGGACGATGTCGGCTCAAATCAGAAGACTTATTGCCAACACGCCGACCATGAACAACCCAAGTCGAGAGCGTTTGAAGCAAATTATGGAGGCGTATATAACGACTACACGGTTTTTATCCTTCATTTTATTATCACAATTGTTTGATACACTCCAAAATTACGAATCCGATTTCGATATAGATTGGGACGGTTTAATAGCCATCAATAAAGACAATTATGAGGGCTACGACTACGTGGTTTTGATGAAAAGAGTGTATGCTGTTTTGAAAGAATTGAAGATAGAACCATTCGTTCCAGACTTAGTTCAGTCCGTCGAAAGGCTGCAAGAAGGTGGTGCTTCGTTTGAAGCATATCGTTTTTTGGAATCCATTCGTTGGCGTATTTTGAAGAATGATATTGCAGACGCAGAGGTGAAACCCATTTGTTTGCAGTGCGAAACATGCCTTGTTGAACTCTTAAAACGAGCCGCTTTTATGGTCAAATACCGTCTTTTGACCGTAAAAAACATTAGTTTAGTGAAGGCAAAATACAAGGTTGCGGAGTTCAAACACACCATTGGCGACCTTTACGTTGCCGCTCGTGAAAACCTTTGGGAAGACAGTCTGCCGATGGCCACTTACACCGACAGCCAATCGGTTCTCTTGGTTTTGAGAGATGAATATGAGGAAAAACGGATTAATAAAATTTTAAATCTATCCCCTTTTATCATTGATAGCATTGCTTTTAAAGGTGGACAAACGATAGATATTTACAATTTTGCTTATTTGGACATGGATGACGCTGGAATACTGAGGGGTATCCGTTACGTGAGTGTGGAAAATGACCCAAACAAACCCAATCCAGAAGACAATCAATGGCAAAATATTGAAGCCCAATCGGAGTTTTTTCAATCCGTTTATCGTTTATTTGAAAAGTTTAAAAATGATTTAACAAAAGCAACTTTGAAAAATAAAAAGAAAAAACAGGAATTAGTTGATAGTTGATAGT
>JAYTMW010000358.1:0-2068 GCA_043728105.1 Saprospiraceae bacterium
TTTAAACTGTAACTCCGCTACTGATACGTAATAGGAATTTCGAGTTTCTCCAAAATAGTTTTGGATTTAGTCGGAATTTCAGCGATTACCCACTTTTGGTTGATTTTAACTCTTTTAATGGTATTTAAGTGCATTAAAATGTCTTTGGGGCTATAATTTTTCAATAAATTATGCTGTAAAAGCCTTTTATAGAGTCTGTAATAAAAGATTAAAGCAATGTGATTGATGAACAACCAACCTTCTAAGGCTTCGTTAGAACGGGTATAAGTGACATCAGCGAACAAAATATTTTTAAACGTATCAAATAAAATTTCTACCGCAGCTCGACATTTGTAAAATTCATAAATCTGTTGTGGGGTATTTTTAGGGTCTAAATTCGTCAATAATGCAATCGTTCCAATCTGTTGGGCTTTGAGATGATAGTTTTTTAAGGTATAAGTTTCGGTTTGATTTTCGGGTTTTTGATTAAGATTTTTCTCTACACGAGCCAGATAATCTTTCTGTTCATTGCGTTGTAAATCTTCATCTAAAAACAATATAACACGTTGATTATCATTGATTTGAGTATTTGAATACCAAATAATTCTTTCATTATAACGTAAGAAATTAGAAAATCCTTTTCGCCCTTCTGTTTCCATTGGCGTGTAGTCAATGAGTTTAGAAGAGCGTTTCAAAGGGATAATATATTGTAATTTTTCGTCGTCTAATTGGTCAATATTGTCTTTGGAGTAAAACCCTTTATCGGCAACAATGACGGCATTTTTGACTTGACTTTCTTTAATCGTTAAAGCCATGGCTGATACTTCACGGATATTGCCCGGTACTAAACGATAAAAAACGGGCAGTTGGGCATCCGTAGAGAATAAATACATCAAATTTACATGCGGATCGTAGCCTCCTGAAGCATTATAGCCAATTTGTGCGCTTTCAATCGTAGGAGACATCGACAATACTTGCGTCGCATCCATGAGCAAAAAATGCCGACCCTGTATAAAATGTTGCATCACTTTGGTTGCCAAATCTCGTTGTCGCCCGATAGTCAAAAGGAGTTGGCTCAACGATTTATCATTCATTTGGGCATTAGGAAACAGGTCTTTACTATAAGATTGTGTATGATAATGTTCCATATTTTTCAAGGGCAAATGATGGGCAAAACGATTAATAGCTGCCACAAAAATACTTTCATAAAATTGTCCAAAATGCTCTTTTAGAACATTTAATACATCTATATTGTCATCATATAAAAAACGAACAATACCATATTCTTGAACACAATAGGAACTACTCAAAGGCACGGATATGATTTTTTTAGTCTTTTTACCTTTGATTAGACCCAGTTCGGTAATTCGACCTAAAAATGCTTCTGTTACTTTTTTAGAGCGTTTGCTCTCTTTATCCCAGAAGCTTTTTACTTGATAAAGATAATAACGACCTTTGATATTTCGTATCTCTGTTCCTTTTACTTTATGTTGTAAAACCCATGTAGGATAATCGTGTACCATGTTACGTATATTTTAATAGTTATGTACCATAGCAAATATAATCCTAATTGGTTGATTATCAATAACTTAAATCATTTTTTTGACCTATTACGTACGCTTGTAGCGGAGTTACAGTTTAAATAAGATTAGAAAATCAACAATCATAACTATCTAAAAGCCCAAAATACTGAGGGGTAGCCCATCCCAACGAATGGCTACCCCTCAGTAAAAATGTCTTAATTCTTTAGAAATTCACTTTTTCCATGCGGAAATCTAATTTTTTCTCTTTTCTAAAGTATTCCATAATCATGACATAACCAGGCTTGCCTGGATATACACGATGCCAAGTGGCTTTTGAGCTAAACTTCACTTTATCGGTTGTTAATTTGGAATCACTGTAATTGATAGTGCCGAAATACCAACCTTTATCCGCTTTGCCTTTTTCGTAATCGACGTATCCAATAGAAAACTTGGATTTATCTTTATTCATTTGGGTAAAAGTGTAGTCGTAGCAATTTAAATAATGCAAATATACACCCATACCACGCGCACCTCCTGCTAATATCACCCCTAAATTGTAGACACTT